>CAMWTV010000307.1 GCA_947177215.1 uncultured Muribaculaceae bacterium | reverse complement strand
CCGCCCTGAGATCATTGAACAGAAAATAGTCATTCATTCCGCTGGCATTCGCCGAAAGGCTCTGGGCACCGCGCCCCACACTGCGCTTTACTTTACGCATCGGGAGCGATCTCACTGAACCCCAGACATTTTCCCCCGGCCTTCTCAAGAGCTATTCGGAAACCGCCTATTCCGGCAAACAGATCTATGAATGTAAATTTTCCCATTCAGCCGCCTAACTTTCACTCGATCGGATCTATGTTCAGATACTTTTTGTAAATTATATTCTTGTATTCGTGGCCAAGTTTGCCTATCTCCTCGATAAAACACTCGTAAGTGCCCTGACCACCGAGAAAATCCCAGAACTCGTCGCCTATCAGCCAGCTCCGGTCTTTCTCCAGGCTGAACCACCGCTTAGGAAAACTCCACGAATAATCCTGTCTGCGTCCGTATGGGTTATAGACCAGCGCGAAATAAGCCATCTCTACAGGCTGCTCGTCCATCGCCATAAGCTTCAGCATCTTTTCTTTGCTCACTTTGGTCTGGTCGCTGTTCGGAAGAGGGGCTTTCAGCTCGAAGGCATACTTTCTGCCGGTAGCCACATCCTCGGTCAGGAGATCGGCTACCACCGTAACCGGAATCGGTTCTCCGCCCCCTTCAAGCACATATGCCAGATCCGCTTCCCAGTCAGGCTGACGCTTCTTGTTGCGGGTAGTGGCATGGTCTTCTGAATTGAGCACATCCTGTATGCGCCTCAGTCTGTCCTGTCTCACAGTCCCTCTTATGGTCGCCCCCGTTACGGCACGATATGAACCTCGGCAACAACAACGGCAAGTTTCTCCCACGCATTGCCGAACGGAGTCACGAAACGGCGTTCGAAATGAGACCCCTTGAAAATCTCGTCAGGCACCAGAGCCGCATACAGCGGCTTACGGGCATGATGTTCCTCCGGAATAAACGGATCTGTATTCATCACACGGTCAAGCACACCGTTCATCAACCGGGTTATAACCGCGCGGATGCCGTCGGCTATACGCTTTCTTTTATCGTCATATTCCATTGGTCGAAGAAATATTGATGTGTGCCGCCGGAAATCAGTCAAAAACGTTTGAAATCGACTCTTCGACCTCATCCGGTTCCTCTATCTCTTCATAAAACTCCTTGTCACACAGGTGAGAGAAGTCTACTTCAAATCTGGAATTCTGCGAATAAGGAAGCGACGGATCACCATACACCTTGCTCATATACAGACCGTAGATCGGAAGGGCCATCGCCGCACCCTGGCCGTGTGCCATGGTGTTGAAATGGATATATCGCTCTTCGCCACCTACCCATACCCCCGACACAAGATCGGGAGTAAAGCCCATGAACCAGCCGTCGGCGTTATAGTTGGTGGTTCCTGTTTTGCCACCCATCTGGGCTGTTATGTTATAGGGTGCGCGGCGCACACGGTTACCCGTTCCGCCGTCAACCACATTGAGCAGCATCGACAATATCTTGGCATAAGCCGTCTCCGAAATCACTTCGGTATGGGTGGTGTTGAATTCTGAAATCACATTGCCGTTGGCATCCGAGATCGACGTAACATAGACCGGAGCAGCCCTCATGCCGTTATTGGCATAGGCCGTATAGGCCCCTACCATCTCTCTGATCGACACCTCGCACGAACCCAGACATATCGACATCACCGGATCCAGATGGTTCGTTATGCCGAAATTGTGCATGTTCCTCACCAGCGTCGTCGGAGAGAGCTGCCCCATCAGGCGAGCCGAAATCCAGTTGTTGGAGTTTGTAAGCGCCCACCGCAGATCAACCATCTCGCCCACACGCGCTGAACCGGAGTTACGCGGAGCCCACGTGCGGCCGGTCTCGTCGGTAAACACCGGCTGGGTGTTCGACATCATGTCGCAGGGGGTGAAACCCTCCTCCATGGCATAGGTGTAAAGAAACGGTTTGATCGTAGAGCCTATCTGGCGACGCCCGGTTGCAGCCATGTCATACTGGAAGAACGTGAAATTGGGCCCTCCCACATATGCCTTCACATAGCCGTTGCGCGGATCCATCGACATAAATCCCGTGCGCAGAAAATGCTTCTGATAAAGAAGCGAGTCGCGGGGAGTCATCACCGTGTCAGTCACACCATCATATGAAAACACGTTCATCTCTCTCGGAGTGGCGAAAGCATTGGCAATCTCCTCATCCGACGCTCCGGCCTGCTTCATCACTCGGTAACGCTCCGTCTGTTTTATGGCATGCTGGATCAGGTTCTCCACCTTCACCTTTCCGAGCTCTTCGCCGTTCGAGGTATAGGGCGCGTTGCGCATACCCTTCTTCTCTCGGAAAAACGCCTTCTGAAGCGTGCTCATATGCTGCTGCACCGCCTCTTCGGCATAACGCTGCATGCGCGAGTCGATCGTAGTGTGAATTTTCAGTCCGTCGGTATAGATGTCATATTTCGTCCCGTCAGGCTTCGGATTCTTCTCTATCCAGCCGAAAAGCGGATTGTCTTCCCAGGCTATCGAATCATCTATGAACTTCTGTTTCTCCCAGCCGCGATACTC
>CAMWTV010000306.1 GCA_947177215.1 uncultured Muribaculaceae bacterium | reverse complement strand
ATAATTGGTTTGTATTGGGTTATAGTTGGTTGTTATTGTCAGGAAGCCTTTTCAGGCGTATCTGATACATGAGACTCTGAAACTATGTCGGTAATGACAAGCGATGACAGGGCCACCCTTCCCCCTTCCTCAATCGCTTTTTTCCTGAGGTTGAGAACCGCTTGGGAAAGAAGGTTGAAACGTTTGTTGAAGGTGGGTATGAAATTGGTTGATCCGCAAGCTCCTACCCGCTCGAGAACAGTGCCTATCGTGATCTCTCCTGCCGGTAAAGCCGGCACAACTCCAGGCTCATCTTCTATGTCTTTGACAACAACACGGAGCAACAGGCCACACTCAACAAGCTTCTGCACCGAACCACTCACAAGCGATATAGGCAAATCGTACTTTACAGCGATCTGGTGAGGCGTCAGAGCGCTTTTGCCCGACAAGAAACGCTGAACCGCAACAGTCATTACAGCAAGTGTGAGACGCCACTTGTAATTGTTTGAGATTTTTGAAATCTCGCTTGTGAAATTATATTCAAAAATATTTTGCGATGAAAAGCATATCACAGCTCCGGCAAGGGTTATGACCCACACAAGCTGAAGCCACAACAGCAACAGTGGTAAAAATGCGAACGACCCGTAGATGGCATTGTATCGCGTCACATAGAGCTGCCCGGACAGAAAAAGCCATTGCAACACAGTGTAGCCCGTGCCGGCTATCACCCCGGCAATCATAGCGTTTTTAAATTTTACCCTTGTGTTGGGAATCAGCATGTAGCTTCCGGCAAAGAAAAGCCACACAAGAGCGATCGAAGTCAAGTCAAGCAGCCACTTGACTACAGGCGACAGGAATCCGAACGGAATCAGAGTCTGCAATGCCGTTGACATGAACACCATTATGCCGCTTGAACATATGATCAGTATCGGAAGAATCAGCACAATGGCGGTGTAATCGGTAAGTTTCCGCCATATGGAACGTCCCTGTTTGATTCCCCACACGGTGTTGAACGAATCCTCGACCGATGTTATGAGCGAAACGAGAGTCCAGAGCAAAAACAGGATGCCTATGCCTACAAACACACCTTCCGACGACTGGGCAAGATAAGAATCGACAAACTCGAATGCTTTCGACAATGCTTCCTGCTGTGCCGGAAAACTGTGAAACAGCTGCGACTGGATTATATTCTGGAATCCGAATCCTCGGCCTACTGCAAACAAAAGCGCAAGAGCCGGCACTATGGCAAGGATTGTCTGATAGGTCAGAGCAGCCGCACGCGTCTGAAGCTCGGAATTGAGAAATGACCTCACCGACAGGTTAAGCGTTTTAACCAGATTCACCATGAACGACTGGCGGGTATCGTTCCACACATCATCCGACACATATCGCCACCACCCCATCGCCTTTGCGGTCATGCGGCTGACAAACGACTGTTTCGATGCAGTTCCGGACTGATTCATATGTCAAAATTAATAAAAACGTTATAAACAACCAAACAGATGAATCAGCCTAAAAGATTACTTCCTGACAAGGATATACGACCGGAAAGGAGCGAGAATGCCCTTCAGACGCCCTTTCCTGACCTTGAATTCCTTGCCGTAAACTTCATCGAGATATGTGCCGTCGGGCATATTTACGCCGACATCGACAGTGTTGGCGAGATCCGATATGTTTATCAGTGCTGCGCCTTTGCTTCCACGGCCCACCACAAGTACCCGGCCGTTACCTGAGGTTTCAATATACTCTTTTTCGCCATACATCGATTTACGAAATCTGTTGACAGCAGCAACTTCGGGGTGCATGAATTCATCGTTTCCACGTGCGCCAAGCACGTTGTCGCCCCAGTAATTCTTTCGTGTCGATCCGTTTGGACGGCTGAAAAACAATGGCACACCATTCTGACGCGCGGTCAGGAATACCCATCCCATCCTGATCTGCTCATCTGAAAGATGCGCGCTTTCATGGGCGTTGCAATATGTGTCGTGGCTCTCGACCCACGTAGTCAGATATTCGGGCGCCGCCGCATGCCCCCAGTCAGACAGATCTATGCCGGCGGCACTCCCCTTTTCAAGGGCTTCTCGCAGTCGATAGCCGTAACCAGAGGCTGTCTGTCCGAAATAATCGGCATAAGCAGCTTCGGGAACATTGTCTCCCTGTAAAACTTCGCCATAAACAAACAGGCTGTCATATGGCAGCGCAAGACTGACACCCTTTACACTCTTGCGCCCTGTGGCCACATCCCAGAAATCATTTTCCTTGACACCAGCCGCGGTATCGACCGGATCGGAGGGCACACCGATATGTTTGGCCGTGTCATAACGGAAGCCTCTGACACCCATTGCAAGAAGCTCGTTGACAAACTGCATGTAATATTTCTGGAAGCCGGGGTTCTCGGTGTTTACATCCGGAAGGTTTCCCATTGCCTGCAATGTGCATTGCGCGCGGTCGCTGTAATCGGCAACCGGAGTAAGACCGTTTGAATGATAGAGTCTGTCACTGACACCGGCTGCCCTTACCAGATCATCGCTAACCGCATCGACATCAAAAGCAGTTTGGTTCGGAAT
>CAMWTV010000305.1 GCA_947177215.1 uncultured Muribaculaceae bacterium | reverse complement strand
ATTTTCATAGCGCTTGCGTGCGGAGCCGTGATGCTGTGCATGACTCGCAACGCAAAACCCGGGATGACAGCCGCCATAATCGGAGTGCTCGTTGCAGCCGACCTCTACACCGTAAACAAACGCTATCTCAACCACGACAGTTTCTGCACCCCGCAGATAAGCGCCACCGATCCGTTCCCGCTCAGTGCCAACGACCGCGCAATCCTTGCCGACACAGCCATGAATTTCAGAGTAATGGATGTGCCCGGATTCTATCAGGCGGCTCCGTCATACCACCACAAGGCCGTGGGGGGATACCATGCAGCAAAACTCACACGCTATCAGGATCTGATCGACCGCCATCTGGGCAATTTCCCGGCGGGCAACCCCACCGAGGCCGACATGCGTGTGCTCAACATGCTCAACGCGCGATACATAATCGGTCAGGACGGCACACTTCACCTCAACGACCAGGCTCTTGGCAACGCATGGTTCGTCGACAGCATAGCCTATGTCGACAATGCCGACAGCGAGATGAACGCGCTGGCCACACTCGATCCGGCATCTTCGGCCGTTGCCGACAGGCGTTTCAGAGAGATTCTCGGAGAAACAGCCGCTCCCACGCAGCCGGGCGACACCATTTTCGAGACATCCTACGCCCCCGACCGGCTGACCTATTCGGCACACAGCGCCAGAGGCGGTTTAGCCGTGTTCTCCGAGGTCTTTTTCCCCTGGGGGTGGAAATGTATGATCGACGGAAAAGAAGCCGAAATAGGGCGTGTAAACTACCTTCTGCGCGCTGTCAGGATTCCGGCAGGAGACCACACCGTTGAAATGACCTTCCGTCCGGCATCGGTAACAGCCACCGTAAACGTGGCGCGCGCATCGGTGACTCTGATCTATCTTCTTGTGGCGGCAGCCTTGATCATGGCCCTGTCGCGCCCGGTGAAACCTGAAAAACAAGACTGACTTATGAAAAGCCTGAAAGAGATCATGCAGTATCCCGGCATGTGGCGCACTTCGAAAGGTTTCGGAGTGCACTCCCCTTTCGCCTACAACTTCATAACCAGGGTTATCTGTGAGCATGAGGCCGCCTATTACGCCTATTCGGAGATAGCCGCCTTCTGCCCGAAGTCGAAAAAAGCCACATTCAACGAAATTTTCGCCGGACGCGACATGTCGATCTCCGAAGGGCAGCTTATTTTCAGGATACTGTGTTATTTCAATCCCGGCGAAGTGGTCGAGATCGGCCACGGCCATGAGGTGACCGGTGTGATTCTGCGCAACGCCGTGCCCAATGCCCGCACAAGCAACTTCCATCATTCGCGCACCGGCACTCCGCTCCCCGACAGCGGCTGTGTAATAATCGCGAACCAGTGCTCGCCCGACGAACGCGACAGCGTGGCCAAATATCTGAAAGAGATTGTGTCGAGCCGCGATGCGATAATCATTATGCGTAATCTCCGGTCGGTGCCGTTGTTCGCCGGCATATGGAAAGAGATAACAGAGTCGGCAGACCACGGCATGACATTCACCGACGGCTGGACAGGCATCTTCGTCGCGCGCCGCAACCTGCCGCGCATGTCCTACAGGCTGCTCATGTGAGCATTCTTGACCTGCCGCCACCCTTCCCCCTCTACCCTGCCATCGAGAACATGAGCGAACAGCGACCCATCAACGACATATCACGCATTCTGCGCGAGTTCAACGGCTATCTGACACTGCAACGCGGCCTGTCGGCCCACACGGCACAGGCTTACCGCGATGATGTTGACAAACTTATCTCATATCTGCTCGATGAGCGCGTGCCTCTGCGCGACGTAGGCTATGAGACACTCGAGAATTTCGTGGCCGTGCTTTTCGACCTCGGCATAGCCCCGGCATCGCGCAAAAGGGTTATCTGCGGCATACGGTCGTTTTTTCACTTCCTTAAAACAGAGAATTATATCGAGACCGATCCGTCGGTGCTGATCGAGACACCACGGCTCGGGCAGCATCTCCCCTCGGTGCTTACAGTCGACGAGGTAGACGCGCTCATAAACGAGATCGACCCGCAGTTTCCGATGGCCGACCGCAACCGTGCCATAATGGAAACCCTTTACGGGTGCGGACTGCGTGTGTCGGAGCTGATAAATCTGGAGATCAGCAATCTGTCGGCCGACGAGGGGTATATCATCGTAAACGGAAAGGGGAACCGACAGCGCATGGTGCCGGTGTCGCCTGTGGCTATCGCCTGCATAAAGGCCTATATGGCCGGCAGCCGGGGCAACGTTCCTGTTGCTCCTGGCAACGAGAACTACATATTTCTGAACCGCCGGGGAAAGAAAATGACCCGGCAGATGGTGTTCATAATCATACGCCAGCTGGCCGAGCTGGCAGGAATCAGAAAAAAGATCTCGCCCCACACAATGCGCCACTCGTTTGCCACCCATCTGCTCGAAGGGGGAGCCAACCTGCGTGCCATACAGAGCATGCTGGGCCACGAGAACATCTCCACCCCCGAAATCTACATCCACATCGACCGGTCGCGGCTACGGTCGGAGATCCTGGCTCGCCGTCCGCGCCACATCCGCCG
>CAMWTV010000304.1 GCA_947177215.1 uncultured Muribaculaceae bacterium | reverse complement strand
GCATAAAGTTTAATATAGAAATGATATATCTCCCCAGGGAGATGTTTCTGGCAAAAGGCAAAACATTCACGGTGCATGTTGGCTATCTGAAACCCTGTGCGGAGATTTGTGCGGGAGCGGAAGCCAAGGAATATGCCCGTGCCATAGGAACGGAGATCTATTTGCTCCCGCTCCAGTCTGATGCCGACTAACCATGTCTGTACTCATGAACCAGCAGATAATAGATCCCATTCCGGTTGAAGCGATAGAGGCGGAACTTCTGCCCGAAGCGTTTCTGCGCAAAACCAACAAAGGCCACAATGAAATCTATGTGGTCAGCGCCCACACCGCGCCCAATGTGATGAGAGAGATAGGAAGGCTAAGAGAAATAGCTTTCCGCACCGCAGGCGGCGGCACAGGCAAAGAGTGCGACATAGATATGTTCGACACCATGGATCCGCCATGCCGGCAGCTGATTGTGTGGGATCCTGAAGAGAAAGTCATAACCGGTGGATACAGGTTTATTCTCGGCAGAGACATGCGTCTGAACCCTGACGGCTCGCCGCGCATAGCCACATCGCATATGTTTGATTTCTCCAGTCGTTTCATGGACGAGTATCTGCCATATACCATAGAGCTGGGGCGATCGTTCGTAAGACTCGAATATCAGTCGAGCCGCTCCGGTTCGAAAGCGATTTTTGCGCTTGACAACCTGTGGGACGGTCTGGGAGCGCTTACGGTGGTCTATCCCGAGGTGCGTTATCTTTTCGGGAAGTTCACCATGTATCCGTCATATAACCGCGAGTGCCGCAACATGCTGCTATATTTTCTGGTGAAACATTTTCCGGATCCCGATATGCTTGTGCGCCCGAAAAATCCGCTTGAGATCAACTTCCCCGAGGAGAAGTATCAGGCCATGTTCCCCGGAAACAACTTCAAGGAGGATTATAAGATTCTTAACGCTGCCATAAGGGAGCAGGGGATCAACATCCCTCCGCTTGTGAATGCCTACATGGGTCTGTCGCCTACCATGAAAGTGTTCGGAACAGCCATTAACGATGAGTTCGGCGATGTCGAGGAGACCGGAATCTTCCTGACCATATCCGATATATTCGAAGAGAAGAAAGAGCGTCATATATCAACCTATCACGTCGACTGATCATGACCGGTGTTGCCAGAAAACTGTGTGTGCTGATGATAGCGGCTGTGTCGGTAACCCCGTCTCAGCTCAAAGCCGAATATCGGATAGACTATTCTGCCGAGGCAATCATGACTGCCGGCGGTGGCGATTTCGCCCCGTATTATGTGGCGTCGAATAACCATGGAGTTGTAACCCAAAGCGGGAATGCACTTATAAGAGCAGCTCTGAACCGTTCAATGGAGCTCGACAAGCGTTTCTCCTATGGTTTCGGTGTGGATCTTGTGGGTGGCTACGGAAGCGATGTCGACTATCTCCGCTATGACATGGGAAATGTGGTCAGCAATCCTCAGCATCCTGCCAGGGTGTGGATCCAGCAGCTTTACGGAGAAATCAGATATCGCGGAGTGTTTCTGACAGCAGGTCTTAAAGAGCACGGTTCCGCTTTGCTTTACAATCCGCTTACAAGCGGCGACCTCATCGAGAGCGGCAACTCGCGCCCTATACCTGAAGTTAGAGCCGGATTCATCGACTTCCAGAACATACCATTCACCAACGGATGGCTTCAGATACAGGGTGAGATCTCGTATGGAAAATTCACTGACGGCCAGTGGCTGAAAAACCATTATAATTATTACGACTATCACATCAACCTCGGAGCGCTCTACACTTACAAAAGGTGCTATTTCCGCACAAAGCCGTCAATGCCCTTTTCGGCCACGTTCGGCATGCAGGTTGGCGCTCAGTTCGGTGGCACCTCCACATGGTTTACAAGCGGGGTCGAAGGCAAGAAAGCTACATTCTCGCGTGGTATAAAGCAGTTCTTCAAGATGTTTCTGCCAACCGACGGAGGTCTGGAATATTATTCCGGAAGCTCGCTCGGCTCATGGGATGTGGTTTTCCGTTATCGTTTGAAAAACGGATACACTTTAAGGGCTTATTTCCAGAAACCGTTCGAGGATGGTTCGGGCATCGGTTTCCTTAACGGCTTCGACGGCCTTTGGGGGCTTGAGTTCCGCACTCACCGCAGCGGCATCGTTTCGGCTGTGGTGGCTGAGTATCTTGATTTCACCAATCAGTCGGGGCCGTTGCACTGGGATCCTGACGATAATCCCGCTACCGATATCACAAACCGCGCTGAGGGAGCCGACAACTATTACAACAATCATGAGTATAACTCATATGCCAACTACGGCATGGCCATAGGCACCCCTTTCCTGCCGTCGCCGATATACAACCGTAACGGAGCCATATTGTTTCTTCACAACCGTGTGCGCGGATTCCATGTCGGGATAGAGGGCAACATCGTGCCTAAAGTGGCCTACCGTCTGATGGGCGGCTATCGCAAAAGTTTCGGAACCCCCTTCTTCCCGTCGTTGTCGCCTATGACCGACACTTCGTTCATGGCCGAAGCCACATGGAAATCTCCCGTAGAAGGG
>CAMWTV010000303.1 GCA_947177215.1 uncultured Muribaculaceae bacterium | reverse complement strand
GGGTGGATAGCTCTGGGCGGTGGAGAGGCGCTGAATCCGCTCAGAGAGCTGTTTGGCATTACCCGTTTTGTGTCGCCGCTGCGGGCATACAAGACGTCGAATATGCCTCTGACGGGCGATCTGGGACTCCGTTTCGGGCCTGTGAAGGGGGCGTCGCTAACGGTCAAACTGTCGTATGCGATGGCGAATGACAGGCTTATGCCGGTTATGGGAGAGTTCAGCGAGATCGCGTTTGTGGGGGAGAATCTGCGGTCGTGGAAGATCAATGCCGAATTCAACTGGGCCTACCGTAAACTCGTGTCAGTCCGGGCGGCGTATTCGACAGTGCTCGGCGGGGGCGAGAAACAGACCTGGACAGACTGGTATGACCGGGCGCGCCATGTGGTTTCGGCCGCTCTGGCGATAAATCCGACCGACCGTCTGGGAATAGATGTAAGCTATGACCTGAGGATGAGGCGCAGGATGCTTCAGACGGGCATGCCCGATGGTTTCGAGTGGGTTAATCTCAAGAACGAGAGTGTGCTCAATGCCGGTGTCTCATATCGTGTAAGCGATGCGTTCACGGTGTTTCTGCGCGGGGAGAATCTGCTCAACTGCCGCAGCATGCTTGTGCCGTTTTTGCCCCGTCAGGGTATAACCGGTTTTGCCGGTGTGGGGCTGAAATTCTGAGTTCAACAGATTCAGACAAAGCAAGAGAACGGTTATGGAATATAAGCCAAGACTATTGCGCGAGACAGCCGAGATTGCGCTGACAGAGATAAAAAGGTTTATAGAGCCGCGTCTGCGCGAGGATTTCTCGTTGCGGCGAGTTTCGGCTCCGCTGTATCTTCCGGCGGGATCGCGGCTGCTGTCGGGGTCGGCCCCGGGCGCCCGTGTCAGACTCGGGGGTGCGGGGAAAGAGGCCGAAATTGTGGGGTCGCTTGACCTGTGGCTTCGCGATCAGCTGAGATGCAATGATATAGCTCCCGGTTTCGGTGTTTTCGCGATTATGAACGCACTGCGGCCGGATCTGCCTGAAAACCGCACTTCGTCGCCGCATGTGGTGGCGTGGGCATGGCAACAGGCTGTGGATGCGGTTGACTGCAACGCCCGCGGTGTGGCTGTGATGGCCAAGGAGGTGTATTCTCTGATTGTAGAGACCGAGAAGATGGTGCTGTCGCTGTTTCCGCACCTTAAGGCAACGCTGCCCGAGGAATTCGACGAGATCGAGGAGGAGAGGCTTGAATCGCACTATCCGCATGCAACTCATGAGCGCAGGATGTATGAGTATATGCACCCCAAAGATGATGACGATGACGATGGGAAAGAGACCCGGAGGGTGCTGCTGGTGTGGCGCCGGCATGAAGAGCGTGTTGCATCGGGAGAGTTGTGGGCGTGGAACAGGATAGTGCGGCGGCCTGTCATGCTTGCCGATCTCGGGGCGTGGGGCGCCGACGACATTGCCGGATGCTCGTCGGGCGGGAACATTTACCGGCATTATCTGGGGCTGCAGATACTTCAGCAGGACAGACTTATGGTGTGAGGGAGCTGAGGAGAGACGGGGAAGAGAAACGATATGAGCTGAGTGAAAACAGAAAGAAGAATTTACGACCTAACAGACTTATGAGGATAGATATACTGACAGTGTTGCCCGAGATGTTCGATTCGCCTCTGGGGTGCTCGATACTGCAGCGTGCCCAGAAAAAGGGGCTTGCCGAGTTTCATGTGCACAATCTGCGCGATTATTCGACCAACAAACACCGCAAGGTTGACGATTATCCATTCGGTGGAGAGGCCGGGATGGTGATGCAGGTTGAGCCGATTGACCGTTGCATAGCCGCTTTGAAGAGTGAGCGGGAATATGACGAGGTGATTTTCACTTCGCCCGACGGAGAGCGTTTCGACCAGCCGATGGCCAACCGGATGTCGCTGCTTAACAATATCATAATTCTCTGCGGCCACTACAAGGGGGTTGATTACAGGGTGCGCGAGCATCTGGTGACGAAAGAGATTTCGGTTGGAGATTATGTGCTGACGGGTGGCGAACTGCCTGCAATAATAATTTCAGACGCGCTTGTGAGGCTGATTCCGGGTGTGCTGGGCGACGAGCAGAGCGCGTTGTCGGATTCGTTTCAGGACAGTCTTCTGTCGGCTCCGGATTATACGCGTCCGGCTGACTACAACGGCTGGCGGGTGCCTGACATACTGCTGTCGGGTCATGAGGCGAACATAGCTGCGTGGCGCCATGAACAGGCATTGGAGCGGACACGCAGACTGAGGCCAGACCTGTTGAAAGGTCTGGAATGAAGGATATGTTGCCAAATTGGCTAAAACTGGCTATTTGCCATGAAATTTGTGTCAAAAGGGCTTTTAGGGGCTTGTGAGCGGGGAAGGGCGTTTCAAATAGTTATCGTATGAAAGGATTTGAGAGCTATTTGATTTAGGTTTAATGTTTTTTAAGAGTAGATTTAACACACGAGGACGCAAAAATGTTGTATCTTTGCCGATGCTAAGGATAAAAGATTCTTCGGCAAGAAAACACATAATGAAAATTGCACACATAACATATTGCCTGACCG
>CAMWTV010000302.1 GCA_947177215.1 uncultured Muribaculaceae bacterium | reverse complement strand
CTCCATATCCCCGTCATGAGATTTTCCGACATTCCGGCCCACGATAATGTGAAACAATTGCTTCGAGAGATGACCGACAGCAATCGGCTTCCACATGCGCTGCTGCTCGAAGGCCCTCCCGGAATCGGAAAATTCGCACTCGCCAGAGCGCTTGCCCAATATATCCATTGTGAGAACCGGACTGATGGAGATTCGTGTGGAAAATGCCCGTCGTGCAAACAACATGAATCTTTCAACCAACTTGACACGGTCTATTCTTTCCCCATATTGAAATCCGAGTCAGCTTCAGCGGTTTCAGACGATCTTCTTCCTGATTTTGTCGACTATCTCAAGAAAAATCCATATATGGATTTTGACAACTGGCTGAGAGCCCTTAATAACCCCAACGGCCAGCCTGTTATATATTCAGCCGAAAGTGCATCAGTCATCCGGAAGTTTTCTGTTACATCATATTCAAAACGTTTCAGAATTCTGCTGATGTGGCTTCCGGAACGAATGCAGACCGAGTGCGCCAATAAAATGCTGAAAATGATTGAGGAGCCTATGTCTGACAGCATTCTTATCTTTGTCTCGGATGCTCCTCAGGAAATTCTCCCCACAATCTATTCGCGCATGCAGCGCATTAAAGTGCGCCGGCTTGAAAACAGAGAGATCGCCTCATATCTGGCCACAGTAAAACATATGCCTGCCGATGAGGGCGAGGCCCTGGCACCGATGGCTCAAGGCAGTCTGCTGGGAGCCGACCGGCTTGTCAAGACATCGGAAGCATCGCAAGTATATTTCGATCTGTTTGTCACCTTGATGCGACAGGCATATCAGCGCAAAGTAGGAATGTTGCGCAAATGGTCGGTCGATGCTGCTGCGCTTGGACGTGAAGGTTCTATGCGTTTTCTTGAGTATTGTCAGCGCATGTTGCGCGAGAATTTTATCGCAAACCTCCATGTCGGAAGCCTGCTTCAGATGAACGGACAGGAACTATCTTTCAGTTCCAGATTCTCCCCTTTCATCAATGAGCGCAATGTTGAGCGTCTTCTTGAAGAATTCAGCGCGGCACGCACAGACATAGCCGCCAACGGCAACGCTAAGATCATATTTTTTGACCTTGCCGTAAAAGTCATACTTCTCCTGAAACAGTGACTGATACACACAGCTTGACCTGTAAAATAACAGGAGATGACTAAGCCATCGCTTCATCATCTCCTGTGGTTCAATTCAGCAAGCCTTGAAACTCATGTCAAGCCCCTTCACTGAATGAGTAAGAGCTCCGACCGATATAAAATCAACGCCGCATTCGCCATAATCGCGTAGTGTTTCAAGAGTTATACCTCCCGACGACTCGATCTCAACATCTTTGCCTGAATGGTGATGGGGGTCTGCTGCTGTCATTTCAGCAGGAGCATTATATGCCCTGATCCGCTCAACAGCCTTTCGTGTCCGCTCAGGAGTGAAATTATCCAGCATTATGCGGTCTACCCCGGCCTTCAGCGCCTGATCTATCTCATCCTCGTTGCGCACTTCCAGCTCGATCTGAAGATTCTTTCCGTTCTCCTCACACCATTTCTTAGCGGCTGAAACCGCCTGGGGAATTCCTCCCGCAAAATCAACATGATTATCTTTTATCAGGATCATGTCAAAAAGACCTATGCGGTGGTTGCTGCCGCCACCTATTTTCACAGCCTCCTTTTCGAGCATACGCATTCCGGGGGTGGTTTTACGGGTATCAAGCACTTTGGTTTTCAACCCGTCAAGCCGCGACTGATAGACATCGGTCATAGTCGCCACACCGCTCATACGTTGCATTATATTAAGCATAACCCGCTCTGTCTGAAGCAGCGACCTCACTTTCCCCTCTACAACAAATGCCACATCACCCGGTTTTACTCTTGCGCCGTCATTGATATATACAGTCATTTTCAGATCCGGATCGAATTTATCGAATACCTTGCGGGCAACTTCCACCCCGGCCAGTATTCCCGGCTGCTTGACTATGAGTTGCTGTTTCCCCATCTCTTCAGCGGGGATTGTTGAAAGTGTCGTTGCGTCACCGTCGCCGCCATCTTCGGCAAATGCCAATGTAAGCAGATCATCAATTAATTCATCGCGAGTTTTCATATTTCAAAAATAATAGTTGTTGTGTTCTTGACCTGCAAAGATAGCCAATTTTCGCGAGAGTCCAATGCCTGTATGGGTATCACACTGATTCCGGATTTAAGCATGAACTTTTCTGAATTTTGACTTGACAGCAAAAATGGCTAAATTTGCATAACGTTGGAAATCCTGATGACATCAGTTCAACCGCCCCTATCGACTATGAACGATCCCGCCATTCTCCCATTTCTTCAGTCTGTTGCCCGCGCTTATGCCGGCAACGAACCATCGCGTCTGCTTGACTTCTGTTTTGTTTTCCCAAACAAACGCAGCGCTACAATCTTCACTGATTTTATGGCAGGTGAGATCAGACGTGGAGAGCGGAAAGACGCGGTGATTCATCCTGAATGTATGACAATTGTCGATTTTGTCGGCAGCTTCTCTTCATCGGTGCAGGCCGACCGCATGGAGAT
>CAMWTV010000301.1 GCA_947177215.1 uncultured Muribaculaceae bacterium | reverse complement strand
CTGTAACCTTCTGATCCGTAGTCAGATGCTCTATTCAGTTGAGCTAGCGAACCATGCTCGTGTCACGGTGGGTTACCGTTCATTTGCGTGTGCAAAGTTACAACACTTTTTTGAATTGGCAAATTTTTTCGGAGAGTTTTTTTGCATAAATTTCTCCCGCCCTCAGTTCCCTGCAGTTCCCGCCCTCGTTTTCAGGCTGTATAAAGGAGCGATTCCGAGCCCCGATGTTAAAAACATTGGCAGAAACATTCACTGTGTTTTCAGAAATTGTTTTACTTTTGCATACTCTCAGGCGGGAAAATCCCGCCTGCCTCAGCCGCGACGGTTTGATAGCGGCTGATGTATGGATGCAGATCTATTTTGACGACTAATCTAACAACCGGATATGCCAGTAAAAAATGATATCAGAACCCGCATTGCCGCCGTCGCCGCGGCAATCGTCATGACCGTTCCCGTCCTTTCTGCCGGCGAACTTGTGATTCTCCAGACTAACGACACCCACAGCCAGCTCGATCCCACCGACAAAAATCTGGGTGGCATACAGCGCAGAAAAGTGGTGGTCGACAGCATCCGTGCCGTCAATCCGGATCTATTGCTGATAGATGCCGGCGACGCCGTGCAGGGCACCCTGTTTTTCACCCTTTATGGCGGCGAGGCCGAGATGAAGATGATGAACGCGCTGGGATATGACTATGCCATTCTCGGAAACCATGATTTCGACAATGGAGTGGCCCCGCTTGTGGAAAATCTGAAGCATAGCGATGCAAAGTGGATCTCGACCAACTATGACCTTTCCGGCAGTCCGCTCCAGCCTTATTTCAGTCCGTATGCAATCCGCGAGGTCGACGGAAAGAAGATAGGCATAATAGGCATAAACCTCGACCCGAAGGGGATGATTTCTGAAGGCAACTACGACGGAGTTGTCTATCTCGATGGCATCAAGGCCGCCAATGCCACTGCCTGGCATCTTAAACACAACGAGAAGGTGGATATGGTCATCGCAGTGACCCACATAGGCTACGATGATGTGCCGCTGCCATCCGACAAGGAGCTGGCCAGCAAATCGGAGGATATCGATATTATTCTCGGTGGCCACAGCCACACGGTGATAAAACCGGGCAGCGGCGACGAATGGGTAACCAATGCCGCCGGACGGAAAGTGCTTGTGACCCAGAACGGTAAAAGCGGTCTGCTGATAAGCCAGGTCACGGTCGACCTCGACAGCATAGGGCAGAAACTGCCCGAATACAAGCAGATTGCCATTGATTCGCGCCTTGACGGCCGCATCGATCATTCGCTCGACTCTATCCTTTCTCCCTATCGTAAAGGGGTTGATGAGATGATGGCCCTGAAAATAGGGGAGAGCGCCATGGAGCTTGGCAGCGACGGGGCGCCGTTGCTCAATTTCCTAAGCGATTTCGTGTTGGAGCGCGGCAAGGAGCTTGCCGGGAAAAATGTAGATCTCGCGCTCTTGAATAAAGGCAGCATACGCCGCGGCCTTCCGAAGGGCGCCATAACTCAAGGGCAGATAATAACCATGCAGCCATTCGACAACCGCATCCTTGTTGAGGAGATCAAGGGGAGCGATCTTGCGGCTGCGTTCGATGTGATGGCTCTCCGCGGCGGTGACGGGGTGAGCCGGGGTGTGGAGGCGGTTTTCGATCCGGCCACACACAAATGTGTCTCGATTGTGATCAACGGCAAGCCGCTCGATCCCGACGCCACCTATCGGGTTGCTACCATCGACTATCTTGCCAACGGCGGCGACTATATGGAGCCGCTCAAACGCGGCACTGTCATTGCCCGCAGTCCGGCCATAGTCTACAACGACCTAATTGACCATATCCGCAAAAATTACAGAAAACGTAAAATCAATCCGCCGGCAGCGGTGCGTATGCGTCAGCAGGACTGATGTATATTTTTAGGACATAAAACATGAATAAATCGTGGACTTTGTGTAAGAATTTTCATATCTTGCGCAAAGTCCACGATTTTATGCATTATGCACAACGCATATTTTTCTTGGCGGAAGTGTTAAAAAATAGCTGAGAATATGTATTATTTGAGAAAAAAGTTGTAAATTGCGGTCGAATTAAATATATAACGGTTTTTTCTTTTCAAAATATAGCCGGTTTGCTTGAAAAGCGCAGATGGCCGAAATATAAAGTTCAGATGTCGGATGAGGAGAGCGGCTTTAGGCAGATGAAAAACCGTTATGATCAGTCATTATTATTTTTTCATTTCATTAAAGCATTTTCTATGAGAAAAAGTCTTTACTCATTGGCGGCGGCATTGTTGCTTGGGAGTGCGGTCAGCGCATCGGCCTACAGCTATACCGTAACGCCAGCGTCAGGGTCGACGGTTGAAGCGTTGACCAATGTCAGAATTCAGTCTGGCGACATCGATTATTTCATGATGTCATGGAATCTTGATCCGTCAGGTGTAACTGTCACGAAAGATGGCGTCAAGGTGGCCGGTGTGCAGTTCAAAGATGACAATATCGACTATAATGCGATCAACCTCGAGCTGGAACCGGTTATCACTGAAGCCGGGTCATACGTAT
>CAMWTV010000300.1 GCA_947177215.1 uncultured Muribaculaceae bacterium | reverse complement strand
GGCCGTAACCGTTGCCCACAAACACACGATAGACTGTTTTGCTTAACCTTTTGCTATTGTCGGCGATATCGGGATAGCGCGACTCTATATCTCTGACAATCCCCTCAAGCGCATCGGCTTCGGCATTGGCAATGTATTCGACATGTTTCGCAAGCCATCGAAGCACAGCTTCTTCATCAGCGTCAAGCGGATCTTTACGTCTGTAAATAAAACCGCGGTCACACCATTTGTCGACTTTCTCTTTGAACTTGGCGAGAAACTCGTAATATCTGTCCAGATTGCCTGTACACCTTATCGGAACCATTTTTCAGCCCTGTTTGTCATTAAGTTTCATGTTAATCTCGTCTATACGCCGCTCAAGTATGGCCCGCTCCTGTTCAAGCTTATGTCGGTCGGCAAAACGCTCTTTCCACCGCCGGCGCAACGACTCTCTCACATAGCCGTCGCCTATCAGGTCAATCTCATCCGACAGCCTGCCGGCGTCAACGTCCCCGTCACTGTTCAGACGCCTGACTATCGAATCGACCTTATCCACGGCAAAATCTCCGGCAAAACGCTCCATGAAAAAGCCGTCGGCCAGAATGTCATAGACATTGGCGCAGAATGTCTCCCCACCGGTGTCGGGCGCCACCTGAATGCCATCTTTCATTCTAAGGATGTTGGCTTTCGGTATATCGCTGAGAATAAACGGCGAGTGGGTTGACAATATGATGTTTATCCCCCTTATTTTGCCGCCGAGTTTCATTGCCGACAGTCCGTTGAGAAGCATCTTAACCAGCTGCGTCTGGAACTTGGGATGGAAATACAGCTCGATTTCATCGAAAATCAGATTGATGTTCCTGTAGCGCACCCGTGTGTCATGCTTCCGGTCGGTCTCCCATGTGGATCTCAGGTTATAGACATGATAGAGCATCGTGCATACAGAGTTTACCATCTGCCGCTCGCCCGAGCTCAAAGTGTTGAACCTGATAAGCTCTCCTGTGTCAGGCTTACGCAGACACATATCCACATAAAACGATCCGGCAGGAAGCAGCTCGTCGACAGTCCACACATGTGGCTGCAATCCCTGCTCCATGGCCATAGGCTTCTTGTGTCTTAGCTCTGCAAGAATCCGCTCCTGTTCCAGGCATATCCGGTCTACAGTCCGGGCAAAATCCGCAAGCGTTATCTCATGCGGATTCACGTCGTTTCTGCGCAAAACCATGCCACGGTCATAATGTCGGAAAAGAAGAAACGCCAGTGCCCTACGCAGTTTCAGCGTTATATGCGTGCGGTCGTCGTAGAGTTTTTTCACATATTCGAGCACATTTGTTTTCAGCACCTCATCCTCAATCGCTCCGGTGCTTCTGCCCGCAAACCGGTCAAGAACATTAAGAAACGGTCTGTAAGGCCAATACTTCACCGAAATTTTCAGTGTTTTGTAAACCAGATAGTTCAGCGCGAGCCTCACATCGGAAGTAGCATCCGTATTGTTCATCAGATCTATTCCCAGACAGCGGCTCCAGCTCTCTGCAATAGTCCGGCCAATTTTGGAAAGCAGTGCATGCGACTCCCTGGGGTCTTGCCTTAGAAAACCTGACTGACGAAGCAGCTCAACTATGCGTGGCGATTCAAACATTCTTCCTCCTCTTTGTGAAAAACCGAGATTCTGATCAAACACAAAGCTGTAAGGAACCTTTCCCTGAAACATCCGTTCCAACGGCGAGTTGTCAGCGATAGCCAGCAGAAACAGACGTGTTTTCATCAGTTCTTGCTCGTTGTCATAGTCAATCGACCCATCCTTGCGAAACGGATTCAACACCAGCGGCAGCTGATAACCGTCGTTTTTATGGAAAATGCCGTCGAGCCAGCAGTTAGAACAACCATCTTGTTTCTCAGCCTCATCCTCGTCAAGCTCCTCAGGCAAACTCCACTCCACCCTGAAATCCGCATTGTTGTAACTGTAGGCCGAATAGTTCACCACCACCGTATAAAACAGCATCTCCATCCACTCCCTGCTGCATCCGGCCACATCATCGACTGCGGCATCAAATCCTGAACGCCCGTCGTTTCGGCGTTCGAAATCATAGCGCCACACCGTTTTGTCGGCTGTAAGATCTCTGAACTCCATTATGTTGTCTGCTTGCCATAGTTCGAACAACCGCCCGCCGTTTTCGAATTTCAGCCCTGCATATACCTCTTTGACAAACCGTTGCGGGGAATAATGCCCCTGCTCATTGCCACCCTTCCTGAGGGCGAAAGCGGCATTGTTGATAATCCTTATCACAAGCTCTATCAACGAGCTTTTACCCATCCCGTTCTCACCCACGATGGCACTGATATTCACACTGGTCGCATTCTCATCGGCGTCCGCCACACCGTCGGTATAGAACCCCTTGGGCACCATCTTGCCACCACCATTGTCAACCAGGCGATAAGTCTCCATCGGCTTCAGCACCTTCATAACACTCTCATAGCGCGCCTCACGCTTCGATTTTAAATGTGGCAGATCACCAAAACTTTTTCTGACACGCTTTTCAGGCCCCGCTCCGGTTGTCACTTCGATTAGTCTAAACATTTCAGCTCTGTTTTAATGG
>CAMWTV010000299.1 GCA_947177215.1 uncultured Muribaculaceae bacterium | reverse complement strand
ACCACTTTCGACCCATGATTGCCTACTCGGCCGCGAACACAGTCGAGTATGGTGCGCGGCTGCTCGAAGATCTCTTTAAGCATAAAATGAGGATAACCGCCTTTTTCGAGCTGCGACACCGACATGCGCAATGTCTTGATGTCAATCTCGGTCGGACGGTTATCGGTAGTGATGATCTGGAGCGGCTCTCCACGGCGGATTATCGCAATCTCGTCATCGTTCAGATAAACCACCTGATTGGTAAATTCGATGATAGGCGTGGCATCTGATGCGAGGAATGTCTCTCCGTCGCCAATACCGATTACAAGGGGCGAACTTTTACGCGCGCCTATGATCATATCCGGATCGCTGACATCGACAACAGCTATCGCATAGGCACCGATAACTTCTTTCAGAGCCTCGCGCACTGCATCTGTAAGCGAACATCCGTTTGTTTCTTTTATATATTCAATAAGCTGAACAAGCACTTCGGTGTCGGTCTCGCTCTTGAAGGTGCATCCCTGCTGCTCAAGAGCCTCTTTCAGAACATTATAGTTTTCAATAGTGCCATTATGGACAAGGGCGATTTTTCCGCTGCGGCTGAAATGCGGATGGGCATTGACATCATTTGGCTCGCCATGAGTTGCCCAACGGGTATGTGCGATGCCGGCGCATCCGGCAACATCTTTCGACTCGCAGAAACGCTCAAGATCCTCAACCTTGCCACGGGTTTTATAAACATTAAGACCTGATTCAGGATTTACAAGAGCTACTCCTGCGCTGTCATAACCTCTGTATTCCAGACGATGCAGCCCTTTGATCAGGATCTCATAAGCGGGCTTTCCGCCGATATAACCTACTATTCCACACATAAAAGAAAACTGTATTGTTAATGTGTTGTTAAATTGCGTCAGTAAGATAACAGGATTTACATCTCCGGGATATACCCTTAAACATCAACCGGAAACGCTGAATGACAATTACCTTATCATCAAAATGTAAAAATTTGAAAAATCAGGTGCAAAATTACAAAAAGCCCCCGAAATCTCAACATTTTTCCAACTTTTTATTGTACCATCACGACAAAAACACACCGAAAACCAATAACCGGATGACACAGACAGCTTTTACAGACACACAATCGGGAAGAATTTCAGAACAAAACCATATGTTAAATATTTGACGAGGTATATGACATGTTAATGAAAAACGATATTTTTGCATTACGTTATTTCTGTCTTGCGAAAGCGGCAGACGCTTCACACCGACATTCGTGTCGGAACAAATGTGTAAGATAAAGCAATAATTCCAAATCATGGAGAAGGATATGACCAGTCTTGATTCCTCACTTTTCCGCATCAACATGCCTACCGGAAAGCCGCAACCCGGCTCGCTTCTTGTCGCCGAACCGTTTCTGCGCGAGGATCATTTCAACCATGCTGTTATTTCGCTCATTGACTACAGTCACAAAGAACCGGTAATGGGCCTTGTGCTGAACAAACCGACAGGATATACTATCGGAGATGCTGTAGATGGCATTGTTCCAGAAGCAGATTTACCTATTTTTTGCGGAGGGCCTGTTGCATGCGACCGCCTGTTTTATATCCATACGCTCGGAGAGGTGATTCCGGGCAGCAAAAAATTTTCAGACACACTTTATATCGGTGGAGATTTCGAGACTGTCAAAGATCTGATAAATCAGGGAATTCCTGCCAAAGGGGCGATAAGGTTTTTCGTTGGCTACAGCGGATGGGAACCCGGTCAACTTGAAGATGAGATCAGAAAACATGTATGGGCTGTGGCTCCGAAACCGGCCGACAGCGAGATTCTGCGTCATGACGGCGATTCGTTCTGGTATCGCATTGTGCGCTCTATGGGCGAACAATACCGCAACTGGCTATATCACCCCCTGAATCCACAGATGAACTGACTCATCACTGAAATTTCGGGCAGAATGAAATTTTATTTAACACAGCGGTGCCCGATTCTTGCCCACCTATGGCAGTATCTTTGCATTGTAACTAAATTCTCAACCTGAAATTTCACAGTCATGAAAACAGCCTTTGTCATTACACCGCATGTAATCAACACAATCAATTCTCTTTCAGCCGAAGAGCGTGTAGCCATAACATCGGCGCTCGCTGTTGAGATGATTCTCGGAGCCGAAGCTGCCCACTCTCTTTCGCCTATGCAGTCGGTGATCTATGCCATGATAAAACAGTATGTGCACCGCGACACCGACCGGTTCAACCGGCTGCACTCAATAACCGCATCGCCTGTGACCCACCGGGCCGTGTAACAATTCACTTAAGCGCCGAACGGAAAGCGGTTGCCGCCCCTTTCCATTGATCAGGCACACTGTCGACAGGCATGACCCTGAAGTTACGGCAAGCGTCAGATGGAGGAACGGTGAACACAAGTTCATATGAACAGTCGCCGACATAGGCTGTGCCGAGGCTGTCGCGTCTAAGCTTCACCACAGCCATCGCTCCACCGCGTGTGTCGCGTGTCTTCATGTTCGAGATAAAGTTCCCGAGCGAATACACAACAGCCACAGGTCGCCCGCTCAGTTCATTCTGCCGCATCTCATAGGGCTGGACTACATGTGGATGCCCCCCTATTACAAG
>CAMWTV010000298.1 GCA_947177215.1 uncultured Muribaculaceae bacterium | reverse complement strand
AGATGGCCGGCCTCATGCACTATGACAAGCAGAAAAAACGAGACTATCAGCGACGCCACACCTACGACCGTGGCAGCAAGAACTCCTGACAACTCTACTGAGCGGAGAATCGACAGAAATTCGCTGAAATCCGTGTCAGAGAACATCACGACCATCAATCCGGCAATCAGCAAACCTCCGGCGCACCCGAGAACAAAGAATGCGCCAAATTTCAACAGAGTTTTAAAAATCTTCATAAAGTCGCATATCATTAAGGAGGGGGAAACAGGTGTGTAAAGTTACGAAAATTTTCCCGACATGCAACTGCGAGCCACGACCGTCACTCCTTCATTCTGGGCAAACGCCGACACAACAATAACGTGCATATAAATGTTAAATATTCGTTGCATCCGCAACAAAAAAACTAACTTTGGGAATCGACAAATTATTATGCGCACAACACGTCTGTTCATAGCAATACCGGCTCTGGCGATCGCCCTGACAGCTGCGGCTGTCAGCCCTTATCCGCAACTCGAGGCAAAGGCCGAACGCTTTTTCAGCCACGGCGAATGGGCCTCGGCCGCCGCTATCTTCGACCTTATGCTCGAAGAGCGCCCCGATGTGCCGTCAACCTACGGGCAGGCCATAGTCAGCAATGCCATGCGCGCCGATACAACAGCGCAGATGCGCCTTATGCACCAGGCGCTCGACAACCATATACCTTTCGACTCGGTATTCTCGCAGGTAAAGCAATGGAGCTTCAGCCTTGGGAAATCACACCTATACGAGAACTTCCTCAAAGAATCGCGCACGGCATATCCGTGGATGAGGCGCACGATCGACAGCAACCTGCTGCGCTACTACACATTCCGCCACAACGGCGCGGAGATGATAACCTATAGCCTGACCATGCTCGACGGAGCACCCGACAACCGGGACTTCCTTCACACTCTCGCACAGGGATATATGCTCACAGGCGACCAGCAGAACGGCATCGAAACCTATCTGCGCATCATCGATCTATACCCCGACGACTTCAATGCCCTCGTGACACTCGGCAACTGGTATGCGTCTACGCCCGGCAAAGCCAACGAGGCATACAGTTGCCTGCGCAGAGCCTACAACATCCACCCTACCCCCTACATCGATAACCTTATAAAGAAACTCAACAGCCCCCAAAAGCACTGAACAGCATCAGTCTCTATACAAAAAATTCATATTAACCGCGCAACAACGATTTAAGCGCATTCAGCAATCGCAACATGCAAATCAGCGTCATACGATAAAGTGTAAAAGCCACACTGATAAGAAACTGTAAATATTTATTTCAAAAAAAATTTGGAAGTCTGAACAATTCAACGCATATTTGCGTTTAGAAACATAGTGAGGCTGAAAACATATCAGAACCAAACTACGCACTCAGCACACTGTAAAACATTCCAACACAAACCAACCTAAACCGTTATGAACACTTCTTACATTTTCTTGGCCCCCGGATTTGAGGAAATTGAAGCTCTCACAGTCCTGGATGTACTGCGTCGCGCAGGAATGGATGTCAAAACAGTCTCGATCGCCGACGACAACACAGTAGTAGGTGCTCACGGCATACCGGTGAAAGCAGATCTGCTCTACAGCAAAGTAGATTTCATCACCCCCGAATGGCTTATCCTTCCCGGCGGACTCCCCGGAGCCGAGAACCTGTCGCGATATGCCCCGCTCAACACACTGCTTCTGAGTCAGGCCCAAAGCGGCAAAATAGCCGCCATATGCGCATCGCCGGGAGTAGTTCTCGGCCCCCTCGGCATACTCGACGGCAAAGAAGCCACCTGCTATCCCGGCTTTGAGAAACATATGCCCAATGCCATCCACCGCGACGCCCAGGTCATCGCCCTCGACCGCATAATCACGGCCAACGGCCCCTCAGCAGCCCTCAGGTTCGCCCTCGCCATCGTTGCCAACTCCATGGGCGACAGCGTAGCTCAGGAAGTCGGTTCAGCCATGCTCTTCTACCCCCGCACCATCAACTTCTACTTCTGACCATATCAGCGCGAAAGCGTTCCGCCCGAGCGCCTTCAGCGCCAGCTTCCGGCCTTTGCCGCAGCAAAAACCTCTTACACCACCCCGAAAGTTGTTTCATCCAACTTTTGGGGTGTCGCTTATATTGCCGCAAACCCATGCTTCACATACCGGAGAGCAGCCCCGCCATCTCCGGCATGTGAGCCTCCATACGCCCCACTATCCAACACCCGAATCCTTACCGCAATATCCACGAGAGCTCTCTCATCACATCCCCTACACCCTACCCGCAGTCTCCACCTCCAGCCCCGTTTCACCCGTAATCTCCATCCCTACCAGAACAATCCATGCCGTCCGAAACCGCAAACGCCCCCACCCCACCCATTCCAGACCTATTTCCATCCACGCTTGTCCCATTCCCACCCATTTTCCAACCCGTTTTATGGGTATGGAATATATTTTCCACCCATTTTTCAAAAAAAGCTACCAAAAAACCTCCCAAAATTTGGTAGTTTCAAAAACAATTCCTACCTTTGCATCGCTGAAACGGAAATACACTCCCTTTCACAAGGTGCCATAGCTCAGTTGGTAGAGCAAAGGACTGAAAATCCTTGTGTCCCCGG
>CAMWTV010000297.1 GCA_947177215.1 uncultured Muribaculaceae bacterium | reverse complement strand
TCACTACTGTGGGCGCGTCGGTTGTGGCGCGGTAATCTATGGTCAGGCTGTTGCTGTTGTCCCATTCATATGTTACGGTGGCGCGCAGGTTGCCGGGGTAACCGGCGTCGCCGTCGGGGCTTTCGAGAGTGAAGACTACACGGTTTTCTGCATCGACCGAACAATCCCATATGCGGTTCTGAAATCCGTCAGGGCCGCCGTGAAGGTGGTTGGGGCCGTTGTTGACAGGCAGGGTGTATTCATTTCCGTCAAGCTGGAATTTGCCTTTTGCAATTCGGTTGGCATAGCGGCCGGGGGTTTTTCCGGCACACGGGCCGTCGGCGAGATATGATTCGGGGTTGTCGTAGCCGATGACTACATCGGTCAGCGAGCCGTCAGGTTCAGGGAGCTTTACGGCCACGATTCCGGCCCCAAGAGCCGAGAGCACAACCTGCGCCCCATTGTCGTTTGTCAGGGTGATCCATTTTATTTCACCGATCTTGGTCTGGAATGTCTGTTTCTCTATTTTCATGATATAGTGTTTAGTGAGTTTTATGCGGTTGTGGAAAGGTCGGAACGAAACTTCGCCAGCGATGACCTTTCTCCACAAAGTTACTCATAAAATTCTTATGCTTGAAAAAATAATGTAAATTTGTAGTCTAATAATCACCGTTTGCTGCAGATGCAGATGTCAGACCCGTTTAAGACAACAGATTCGACGATAGAGTCGCGTAACAATTATGTGGAGGTGGTTGTGCCGCTTCCGCTTGATGTGACATTCACTTACAGGGTGCCTCCGCATCTGCGTGGATCTCTCCAGACCGGCTCGAGGGTGATAGTGCCTTTCGGGTTGAAAAAGTTTTATACGGCCATAGTGGTCGGTGTGCCGAATCTGCCACCGGAAGGGTTTGATGTTAAGGATGTGGCTATGGTGCTTGACCCGTATCCGGTGTTGCGTCATCCGCAGCTTAAACTGTGGCGGTGGATTGCCGATTATTATCTCTGCGCCATCGGCGATGTGTATAAGGCGGCGTTGCCAGGCGGATTGAAAATCGAGAGCGAGACATTTGTGGAGAACAATCCCGATTACGACTTCGATGAGGAGCCTCTGGCGGATGAACGTGAGGCTGCGGTTTTTCAGCTGCTTGACCATTCGGGGGCTTTGACTGTGAAGGTGATTGAATCAAAACTTTCGGAATCAGGGCTGACACCGGTTATCAATTCTATGATAGACCGCGGGGTGTTGATCATCTCCGAGAAGCTGGTTGAACGTTACCGGGTGAAGCATGAGGATTATGTGGCGGTAAACGCGGCGTCGGCCGAAGAGATTCCGGCGCTGTTCTCGCTTGTCAAGGGCGCGAGAAAGCAGGAAGCTGTGTTGCTGGCAATGCTTGAGCTTTCAGGTTTTCAGCGCGGGGAGCACCGTGAGGTGAGCCGGAAGATGCTTCTTGAGCGATCGGGGGCCACACAGCCTATATTCTCAGCCCTTGTGAAGAAAGGGGTTCTGAAGGTATATAAGAAAGAGATAAACCGTTTCAGCTTTAACGGTAAAGTGTCGGGGAAGCTCCCCAGGCTGAGCGGGCATCAGGCCGATGCGCTTGACCTGATTCATAAATCATGGCTTGAGAAAGATGTTGTTCTTCTTCACGGTGTGACTTCGAGCGGTAAGACCGAGATATATATCCATCTGATAAATTTCGTGCTCTCACGAGGCGACCAGGCTTTGTTTCTTGTGCCTGAGATAGCGCTTACAACCCAGCTGACACGCCGGCTGCAGATGGTGTTCGGCGAGAAAGTGGTGATATATCATTCAAAATTCTCTGATAACGAACGTGTCGACATCTGGAAGAAACTTCTTCATTCGCAGGATCCGGTGGTTGTGATAGGCGCGCGGTCGGCTCTGTTTTTGCCGTTTTCGAGGCTCGGGGTGGTTATTGTGGATGAGGAGCATGAGTCAAGCTACAAGCAGGTTGATCCGGCACCTCGCTATAATGCCCGCGATGTGGCTGTGGTGCTTGCCGCTATGCACGGCGCGAAAACCCTTCTGGGCTCGGCTACACCGGCTGTCGAGACCTATTACAAGGCTTTGAACGGTAAATTCGGACTTGTGACGCTGACGGAGCGATATGGCGATGTGAGGCTCCCGGAAATACGCACTGTTGATATGAAACAGGCTGCACGAAACGGTGGCCATGAGGGTGCTTTTTCGGCAGAGACGCTCAGGCTTGCCCGCGAAGCCATATCTAATGGGAGTCAGGTTATTTTTTTTCAGAACCGCAGGGGATATGCGCCTTTGGCCAGATGCCGTCAGTGTGCCTGGAGCCCCCGGTGTGAGCACTGCGATGTGGCGCTCACTTATCACAGTCATCTTCATCAGCTGCAGTGTCATTATTGCGGCGCGGTTTATCCGTTGCCGTCGGTCTGTCCTCAGTGCAAGGAGCCTGCAATCGAGATTCTCGGCTATGGCACAGAACGCATAGGGGAGGAGGCCGAGGAGGCTTTCAAGGGGGAAAGGATTCTCCGCATGGATCTTGACACCACGCGCAACAAGGATTCATATGAGAAAATCATAGATGATTTCTCAGAGGGAAAGGCGAAGATTCTTGGCGGCACACAGATGGTTACCAAAGGCCTTGACTTCGGTGGAGTAGAGATGGTAGGAG
>CAMWTV010000296.1 GCA_947177215.1 uncultured Muribaculaceae bacterium | reverse complement strand
CTCAAATTGCTGCGTCAGGGCTATGTGTTCGGCATGTCGCGCATAACTCTGAATCGTCTCTATCCTGACACGCTGAAGGCCGTTCATTGCCTCCCTGCGCTGTTTGTTGCCGGTGTGGTGGCGTTGGTCGCCCTGGCTATCTTCGTAAGCCCGTGGTGGCTGCTTCCGCTCGGAATTTATCTGACTGCTATATTCATAAGCGCGCTGGTGTCAACACGTTCGCCTCTGATAGCCATCAAGGCCGTGCCGGCGTCGCTCATACAGCTCGGAGGCTACGGATGCGGTTTCATAAAAGCCTATTTCACTAAAATAATACTTGGCCGCGGCCGTGATGAGAATGAAGAAATCGAGCTACGCAAAGGGAAATGAGGAGAAACCGCCACAGAGCGCTTCCGCATGTCAGGAAAAGGCCACCTTGCCTATACGCGCTCTCAACGATGATGAGAAACCTCGAGAGAAAGCCATCAGAAGCGGCATGGACACCCTTACCGATGTTGAGCTGCTCGCGCTGCTTCTGGGGTCGGGAGTGCCCGGCAAATCGGTGCTTGACCTGAGCAGGGAGATATTGCAGGACTGCGACAACAGGCTTAGAGTTCTGGCACGGATGTCGATAGCGGAGCTGAAAAAGAAATACAAAGGGATAGGCGATGCAAAAGCCACGCTGCTTGTGGCCGCAATGACATTCGGAAGCAGGGTTCACACCAGTCTTGACCAGCAGGATCCGCAGATGACGTGCAGCCGCGATGTGCACAACTACATGCGCTCAAGGCTTGAAAGGCTCAGTCATGAAGAGTTCTGGGTGCTCCACCTGAACCGCGCCAACAGGGTCATATTCGCCGACAGAGTGAGCAAGGGGGGATTATCGCACACATCGGTCGACATCAAGCTTCTGGCAAAAACCGCCATCGACCACCTTTCGTCGGGCATCATTCTGGTTCACAACCATCCGTCAGGCACCATGCACCCCTCCCCTGCCGACGACAGCCTGACGCAACGCATATCGGCCATATGCAAGGTTATCGACGTTCCGGTTCAGGATCACGTAATCATAGGGCCGTCGCAGTTCTATTCTTACCGCGACAACGGCCGTCTCGGCTGAGTTCTGACGATGCGTTCAGCTACATTAGAAAATGCCGAGACCGAATAGAAATACGAGCAGGATGCAGGCGGGAGCCACGTAACGCAGAGAGAACATTATCGCGCATATGACCATGCGCCGGAAAATGGTCTTACGGCCATATAGAAGCTCGTTGTCGACAATTTCACGTTTCAGACGCCAGCCCACGAAAAGCGATATGAGCATACCGCCAAGAGGAAGCAGAATGTTAGACGCAAGATAGTCAAACAGCCCGAAAAGCGTCATTCCGAAGACTCTGAGACCACTCAGACTGCCGAACGAAAGCGCACACAGCACACCGAGCCCGGCGGCTATAAGAACAGCTACATTCGTGGCCTTGCGGCGTCCCATCCCTTTCTCTTCCATCAAATAGGCGATCTGGATCTCGCTCATTGATATGGTCGATGTGAGCGATGCAAGAAACAGCAGTATGAAGAACAGCGTTGACCAGAAAATGCTTCCGGTCATATTGCAGAATATCGACGGCAATACTTCAAAAACCAGCTCAGGGCCTGCCGCCGGCTCCATGCCGAAGGTGAAAACCGCCGGAAAAATTATCACACCGGCAAGAACAGCCACAAGCATGTCGAGCCCGGCCGTTATCCCGGCGGTTCTGACAAGCGATGTCCGACGGTTGAAATAACTCGCATATGTGATCAGTCCGCCGAGTCCGAGACTCAGTGAGAAGAATGCCTGCCCCATGGCCCCAAGCACCACCGAAGGAGTTATTTTCTGAAAATCGGGTCTGAACAGGAATTCCAGCCCTTCACGGGCTGCCGGCATGGTGAGCGAGCGCACTGCAAAAATAATGAGAATCAGAAAAAGAGCCGGCATCAGCACATTCGAGACTTTCTCAATCCCCTTCTCCACCCCTCTTACAAGAATCAGATAGTTGCATAACAGAAAAATCACAGTCCACAGTGCCGGACGCCAGTCGGATGTGGCGAAAGAGTCGAACTGATCGTGCAGGCCGGCCACCGAATGAACGCCTGAAAAACCGCTCGCCGACCTGAAAATATACTCCATAGTCCACCCTGCCACAACCGAATAGAAGCTTATTATGAGAACCGACGAAAGCAACCCTATATAGCCTACCGCACCCCATGGCTCGCCCGGCGCAAGCTTGCGGAAAGCAGTGCGAACATTCGATCCGGTGTTACGTCCGATGATGAATTCAGCGCAAATCACCGGAATTCCGATAAGAAACACAAACAACAGATTCAGCAACAGAAAAGCACCGCCGCCGTGCATCCCCGCCTCAAACGGGAAACGCCATATGTTTCCTAATCCTACCGCCGACCCTACAGTCACAGCCACTACCCCGATGCGGGTAGAGAATTGCGCTTTATCGTTTCTCATAAACAGAATCTTTATTGTGAAAGGCCTGATTGAATTGACCGATACTTCTATAACGCATCACGCACGATATTATTAGCGTTTACATAAAATATCCGCACAAATCAGGTTATTTTCTTTAACATTCACTAACTTTGCGCCATGATTCATGACGTAAAATGCGACATCAAGGCAACCACGGAGATTTTCA
>CAMWTV010000295.1 GCA_947177215.1 uncultured Muribaculaceae bacterium | reverse complement strand
TCATACAGCTGGCCGAGATAGACCAGATGCCCCGCATGGCCGAGATTTTCCTGAGTTATCTGAAACTCGAGCGAAAGCGCCGTTTGCGGCATAGCGCCGAAAAGCGGGTGAAAAGGTTCGCGTGGCTGAAAGTCGAGAGGCCCGTTTTTGGCCTGAACCATCACATTAGGCAGAAACCTGCCGTCGAGAGGCCGGAACTCATTGTATCCGCCCATTATGCGGTCGTTGCGGCGGTCGTTGAGATAGACGAAGGCACGCCAGAACACCACTCCGCCATATGGGGCCAGAGCCTCTCCGAGCATATTCGCACCTTCGGCGTGAGTACGTCCGTAGTCCTGCGGGCCGGGTTGCCCTTCTGAATTGGCTTTTACAAGAAACCCGCCGAAGTCAGGAATGAGCGAATAGATCTCACTCACCTTGTCGGCCCACCAGCGACGCACCTCGGGATCGGCAGGATCGGCAGTTTTCAGACCGCCGATCTCTATCGGCGCGCTGAATTTGGCGGTGAGGTAAACTTTTATGCCATATGGCCTGAAGGCATCGGCCAGCCCTGAAAGCTTCACTATCTCCGAATAGCGCAGACTGCGGGCCTGGGCGTTCACGTTGTTCACAACGGTGCCGTTGATGCCGAGCGAGGCGTTAGCTCTGGCATAGTCGGTGTAGCGTGGATCTTTGTCATGGGGCAACCGCTCCCAGTTCCACAGGCTGTAACCGGCATATCCCCTCTCGATCGATCCGTTCAGGTTATCCCAGTGATTGAGCACACGCAAGTGTATGCGCGGAGCGTCGGTCACATCGACCGATGAAAGATCCATGCCACGCTGCATCATGCTTATCAGCCGGAATGTGCCGTAAAGCACCCCGATATCATCGCCTCCCGCTATAACAGTAACCTTTTTACCGCCGCGACGGGTAGTGAAAATTCTGAATCCTTCGGCCGGAATCCCGATACGCTCCTGCTGCGGCAGCATCTCTTCGCGGCACATCACCACACTCCCCTTTTTTATGGAACCTCCAGTCTCCGGGGCCACGCCGGTAAGGCCAAGAGTAGCGTCAGCCAGCTCTCTCACAGCCGCCTCGACCGACGGCGTTATCTCGCCCTCGGCAGTTATTCCTGTCACGTGATTTCGGAAATGGGCTTCAAGCTTACTGTCGCCAAGACGGTTGTAGCGCAGCCAGAGTTCATATCCGTTCTCTGCCATCAGAGAGCTGACCGCCGTGAGAACCGCTCCAATAAGAAACAATATCCGCCTCATAGCCTTCTGTTACTTGTCAAGAAATGCTGTGGCACACCATAACATCGGAGCCTGTCCGTGCATGTTTCCGGGCAAGGTGCGGCGGTTCAGATAGAAATCCCTGTCGGTCGACCGGTTGGTTCCCTCGCACACACCTGCTATATCCGCATTCTCGTCGAGCTGGGCCACAAGCGCTTCCCAGGCTTTACGCACCACCGGCTCATATTCTTTCTCACTCAGCCATCCGCGTCGCACACCCGAAATCATAGCATATACAAACATAGCCGATCCGGAAGTCTCGCTCCAGGCCTTCGGCTCGTCGATGAGCTGCCCCCAAAGTCCGTCGGCCCGCTGATATTGTTTCAGTGTGGACATCATCTTGCGGTAGGCCTCGAGAATGGCCTTGCGGTCGGGATTGTTTTCGGGAAGACAGTTGAGCAGCTCGGTCATGCCCGCCGCCATCCATCCGTTGCCACGCGCCCAATGGAACGGAGCGTCGGGAGCATGATAGAACAGACCGTTGTCGCACTGAATTTTATCAAGATAGCGCACCATCTGACGGGCTGCCCTGTCGATATACCGGCTGTTGCCTGTGGCCAGATATGCACGGGTCTGCACGGCCGATATCATATACATATCGTCAATCCAATAGCGTGTCTGCCAGCTCAGGCCATCGTCGAGCAGAGCCTGCAGGCGGTCAGCCTCCTCCCCTTTTCGGCCACGCGGCATAGCCCACTGGCTGTCGGCATACCACAGCCCCATCTCACCGTAGATCTCGTTACCGGTCAGCACATAGAGCTGCAACGGGATCGAGCCGAACACGGTGTGGTCAACATGGTCGGGCATGGGCTGCAGGTGGCGCTCACTTCCGAAAATGGGAATCAGCCTCTCTTCGAGCCTGCGGACAAGAGCCGTGTCGGAGGTCGCGGCAGCGAATCTCAGCGCACCGAGCCAGGCACAGGTTTCGGGATATGTGATTTCGCGTGTCGGTGCCGGATTGGCATCGAAATTCGGATGATCTACCTCGACAAAACGCTGTGCAACCCGGCGTCCGACCTCAACAGGGTCGGTCTGGCTGCTCCAGCCTTTCAGTAAATCGGCATGCGAAACTTGCGACAATGATGCCGCCACAGCGATAGCGGTCAGAAATCTGAGATGTTTCATGGTGTATGTTTTTAGTTTTTCTGACGCAAAATTAATACAACATTACTTCATATGCAGTATGAATTTGTGCCATTATAGTCAACCAAAGCCATTCTGGACGCCTGAAACGCATGATAGGAATGTAGTGCTGAAAATTACACCTCGTCACGGTAAACTCTGGGCGAATATCCAGTAGCCTTCTTGAAAAAAACGCCGAAAAACGATTGGTTCGGAAAATTAAGCCTTTCACTTATCTGCTGAATGGTCAGGTGCTCCCCTTTCAGCAATGCTTTGGC
>CAMWTV010000294.1 GCA_947177215.1 uncultured Muribaculaceae bacterium | reverse complement strand
ATGTGATGCGGTGTTGAGAGCTTAACGGTTTACTGCTTCAGCAGGTTGTCGATGTTTTCGATATAATCGAGCGAGTCGTCGAGGTGGAACGCCAGTTCGGGAATTTTTCTGAGCTGATGGCGCACACGCTGACCCAGCTCATAACGGATTGTACGGGCGTTGCGGTTTATGTTCTCGATAATTTCATTGCCCTTGTCGGAAGGGAAAATCGAAAGATAGGCGCGGGCTATGCTGAGGTCGGGGCTTACCCTTACGGCCGACACCGACACCAGAATGCCGTGGGTCTTGGCGGTCTGCATGCGCAGAATCTCACTTAACTCCTTCTGCAGAAGGCGTGCTATCTTGGCTTGACGTGTTGATTCCATAATTGAAACATGTTTGTGGCGCGGCCTGATTCCGGAACTGCCCGGCGGCCGCAACCCGGTTCTGGAGTAATAACACCCCTCAGAGGCACAAAGTTAGTTAATTTCCCTGTTGTTTCAAAACTGCGTAGGCCGTGTCGTAGCGGCCGATCCTGACATCAATCGTTCGGGTCTGGCGCTGCCGGGGGATGTTAAATCGGTTAACAGTTGCGGCATTAGTCTCTTTTTTCACTAATTTTGAGACCCTTTTGCATAAAGCGGACTTTAACCGCAGTTTAACCACGAAAAAACTACATCGCAAGATGAGAAAATTACTGTCAATCTTTGCCGCGACGGCCATGATGACTGCCGGCGCCGCCGAACCCGACGGGTACTATTCCTCATGTGAGGGAAAAACCGGCGATGCTTTGCTTAAAGCACTGTTCGAGGTTGTGGGCCCCCACACCGTAGTGAGTTACAAAACAGGCCTCTGGGAGGTTTATAAAACATCTGACGTGCGTCCAGACGGCACCCTGTGGGATATGTATTCCACAAAGGTATGGCCGAAAAATTTCACCAAATGCGGCAACTACAAAGTTGTGGGCGACTGTGTGAACAAAGAGCACTCTTTCCCGAAAAGCTGGTTTGATGATGCCACCCCCATGTATTCCGACGCCTACCACCTCTATCCCACCGACGGAAAGGTCAACGGGCAGCGGAGCAACTTCCCCTATGGCGAGTGTGCCAACGGCACACGCCTGCCCAATAACGGCAACGTGCAGCCTCTGGGGAGGCTCGGCACAAGCACATTTCCCGGCTATACCGGAAAGGTGTTCGAGCCTGACGACGAGTATAAAGGCGATTTTGCCCGCACCTATTTCTACATGGCGGCAGCCTACAACAACCGCATTTCCGGATGGCATTCCGATATGCTGGCCGGCAACAGCTATCCGGCCTACAAGGAGTGGGCGGTGAATCTGCTGCTGAAATGGTCGCGTCAGGATCCTGTAAGCGACAAGGAGACTGTGCGCAACGAGGAGGTCAGCAAGCATCAGAAAAACCGTAATCCGTTTATCGACCACCCCGAGCTGGCAGAATATATCTGGGGCAACAAGAAGGGGATTGCATGGTATGCCGGAGCGGCAACCGATCCGCGCTTTGTAAGCCCTGCTCCCGGCACCCTGATCGATCTGGGCATGACCGCTGTCGGAGTGACACGCTCGACCGATGTCACGGTCAAGGGCACTGCCATTGCGTCGGCTGTCTCGGTGTCGGTGGCCGGCGCCGGCTTCACGGTAACTCCCTCTTCACTGCCGGCCGATGCGGTTAACAACGACGGCGCGCGGATAACGGTGAGCTACAACTCGGCGGCTGACGGAAACGCCTCAGGTGTGCTGTTGCTCAAAGCGGGCGATGTGACCGAGAGCTATACGCTTGTATGCGAGGCTGTCGACGGTTTGCCGGTGGCTCCTCCCACCGATATTACCGAGAATTCGTTTGTGGCCAGGTGGAGCTGCATCGACTCGCCCGATGCCGACTATGTTGTAGATGTGCGCCGCGACGGCGTGGCTGCCGGTGCGCCGCGCGTTGTCAAGGCTTCGGCCGAGAAACTGCTTGTGAGCGGTCTGGAGCCTGAAACAACCTATACCTACACCGTTGCCTCTCCCACGCTTGTGTCGGAAACGGTGACTGTTACCACCCTTGCGCCACAGCCGTCGATAGATTTCCTTTATGACGGCGACCTGCATTTCTCGGCTCTTCCGGGCGAACCATCAGAGGTTGCCGAGATAATGCTGTATGCGGAAAACATTTCCGACGATATAACCATCTCGGTCAAGTCGCCTTTCCAGGTGAGCACCGACAAGGCTTCATGGGCAACATCGGTTATACTTGCCCCTGAGGAAGACAGGTTCTATATGCGTCTTCTCAGCCAGAGCGAGGGCGACTATGTTACATCGGTTGTGGCTACCGCCGGAGACTACCGCACCGACAACCTGGATGTGGAAGGCACTGTCAGCGAGAACTCAGGAAACTTCCATGAGGATTTCGAGGCTGCCGGAGGCGCCACCTACAACGACAAGACCTATGAGGGATCGGCCTGCAAATGGCAGACAACAGCATATTTCGAGAAAACAGGCAGCAATGCCTATCCCCACGAAGGGATGCAGGCGGCCCGCATGCCTAAGAGCGGCGGCCATCTGACCATGCTTGAATCGAAAACCGACGGCATGGGCACCCTGAGCTTCTGGGCGCGCCTGTGGAGCAAGGAAACAACCACTGCGGCCTTCGATGTGAAAGTATCGGCCGACAACGGCGCGTCATGGCAGACTGTGGGAT
>CAMWTV010000293.1 GCA_947177215.1 uncultured Muribaculaceae bacterium | reverse complement strand
CCTCCGGGCTTGTGAATATCAAACGCCGTCAGGGCGCCGGCGGTCTGACGGCACGCTTCAAGGCCGACATGCAGAGCCAGCTGTTCTTTATCGGAAAAGGGGTGAAAATGCCCGGCGAGAACTGGACAATGAATTTCTCGGCCGACTGGCTCGACAGCCGTATAGACCCGCGCAACAACCGCGACAACTTCAAGCGGGCAACGGCCTCGGCCCGCTCCACAAAAAAGTGGACAACCTCTGGCATATCCGCCACCTGGAACACATCGCTGAACTATAACGGCACGTTCGAACGCGACAAAAACGATCCTGACCTCACGGTGAACAATACCATCGACTATTATACATCCGACCGTCACAGCGTGTCGTGGGACAATACGCTGGCATTGGTCAGCCAGGCCCAGAAGTTTTTCCATTCGCTTACAGTCACAACAGGCATAAACTACACCGACGAGAATCTTCATCAGGAAAAGACAATAGCATCGTCGCGCCTTTATCCTATGCCTGTGTCAACCGTTGAGGGGAGCAACTATGTGGGTTATCTGCCTATGCGCTATGAATCGGTTCTGGATGTCGACGGGAAGCCGCTGACAGCAGTTGTCAAGGCTGCATCAAGGTTCCGCTACAATTTCGGCATGATGTCGAACACCCTCAAGGCCGGAGCCGAATGGAACTTCAGCAAAAATTACGGAGAGGGGCAGCTGTATGATGTTATGCGCCCCATATCGGCAGGAAACAACAAGCGCCCCCGCCCGTTCAGCGAAGTGCCGGCCATGCACCAGCTGTCGGCCTATGTGGAGCATTCGTCTGACATACACCTGGGCAGCCACGCCCTCGAGCTGCAGCTCGGGCTCCGCGAGACTCAGCTGCTCCACCTCGACCGGCGCTATTATCTGAGCAACCGTCCATACATTGATCCGCGCCTTAACCTGAAATGGACTTTCCCACAGCTGTTTCTGTCAGGAAGGCCGATAGGATGGGAAATTGCAGGAGGTGCGGGATGGCACACAAAAATGCCTGTTGCCGTCTACCTTTATCCTGAAAAAATCTACACAGACTATTCGCAGCTGAACTATTTCCACAACAACGAGGAATATCGCACGATGAATGTCTACACCTTTGTTGAAGACATAACCAACTATGACCTGCAGGCGGCACGCAACTTCAAATGGGAAGTGCGCGGCGACATGACATACAGCGGCAACCGCCTGTCGGTAACATATTTCCGCGAGGATATGAAAAATGCCTTCCGACAGGCGGCTGAAGTGCACCGCTATGAATTCAGGCAATATGACGCCTCGCAATATCGTCCGGAAGAGACCGGCCATGCGCCGACTCTTGAAGAGTTGCCGTCGGCTCCTGACAAGCGGATAGCGATTGTGAACCGTACTACAAACCGCTCGCGGGTTGAGAAAGAGGGTGTCGAGTTCACCTTCTCCTCATGTCGTATTCCGGTAATCAGAACGCGTCTTACAGTCAACGGCGCATGGTTCCGCACCACTCTGTCGAACAGCGAAGGATTATGGTACAAGCCATCGGCCGTGGTAAACGGGAAAGAGCTGCAATATGCCGGATTCTACGACGACAGAGAGGGAACCGAATATCAGTCGTTCAACACCAATTTCACCTTCGACACGGATGTGCCCCGTCTGGGTCTGAATTTCTCGGTTTCGATACAGAACATGTGGTTCACCTCATCGAGAATGCTTGAGCGAAACGGAATTCCGCTGTTCTATACCGGTGTCGACGGCGAGATTCTGCCCTACTCGGCCGATATGGCCGACGATCCGTATCTCGGCCGCCTCATCCGCACCTATACCTCAACCGCTTTCGATGAACGGAGAGTGCCCGTGGCCACCACATTCAACCTGAAAGCTACAAAAAAACTCTGGCATGACCGCATAGGGATAGCCATCTATGTTAACCGTCTTGCAAGCATAACACCCGACTATTATCTCTATGGCGCGCTTCAACGGCGGTACACCTCGCCATATTTCGGCATGGAACTGAATCTGAAACTTTAAACGCAATGATATGAAATATCTGATTTTAAAAACGGCATTCTCTGTCTGTGCGCTCGCTGCAATGACAGCGTGTGTCGACGACAGCCAGGATGACATAAACGACAACATAGCGGTTGCATTCGCCAACGAATGGCCCGACGGCATTTCTGTCTCATCCGTAAGAAACGCGGAGGTGACCATGACCGAACGCAACAGCGGCCAGACAATCAAGCTTGATCCGCTGTCGACCGAGATGGGCACCCTTCCCATGGGAGTGTACGACTACGAGGCAACAGCATCTCTGATCACGATCGAGATTCCCGAAGAGGCGTCGTCGGTTACAAAAAAGCTGCACGCATCGGGAACTTCGCTGACGCTGACCGCGCCTACACAGATCAGGCTTGAATGGTTCTATGAAAGTTCGGCCGAATCGCTGCTGTTCTCAGAGATATATGCCGCCGGATCGCCCAACGCAACAGCCACCGGAGGTGTGCGCGACACATACATCCGCATCTACAACAATTCAGACCAGACGGTCTATGCCGATGGAATAGGGATTGCCGAATCGGCATTCGTAAACGCGAAAGCCTCTACATTCGAGATTCTGACACCGGCCAACGACCGCCAGATAAATTTCACGGCCGGAACAATATGGGTAATTCCAGGCAGAGGCAAAGAC
>CAMWTV010000292.1 GCA_947177215.1 uncultured Muribaculaceae bacterium | reverse complement strand
CTACACGTTTCAGTGCGAAGACGCGCGGGAATCAGGTTTCGATGGAATCAACCGATAAATCACGTAGGAATTTCCTTGCGTCTACTGTGGCGTTGGCTTCGGCAGCGGCCATTCATGCCAAGGAAAAGACTGTTGACGGAGGTCTTGCAGTGATTGCCGACAAGAAAGCTCCGTCGAGACGTACCGGAATTGTTCCTCCCGGTGCGAAAAGTATCAGAAATCTGACATCGCGATGCACGGCTTGTCAGCTTTGTGTGTCCGCATGCCCCAACGGGGTTTTGCGCCCGTCAACAGATCTTGACTCGCTTATGCAGCCTGAGGCATCGTATGAAAGAGGGTATTGCCGTCCGGAGTGTAACCGTTGCTCGGAAGTGTGTCCGTCAGGAGCGATAATGCCGGTTTCTGTTGCCGAAAAGTCGTCGATACAGATCGGGCACGCCGTGTGGGTAAAAGAAAACTGTGTGCCTCTCACAGATGGGGTGGAGTGTGGAAACTGCGCGCGTCATTGTCCGGCAGGAGCCATAATCATGGTGCCTTCAGATCCGGAGCGTGACGATTCGCTGAAAATTCCGGTTGTCAATGCCGAGCGTTGCATAGGTTGTGGCGCATGTGAGAATCTTTGTCCGTCGCGACCGTTCAGCGCCATATATGTAGAAGGTCATGAGTGCCACAGATATGTATAGTCTAAATTAGCGTGAGTTCTATCAGCTTCAGAATCATTCAAAAATAGCAGTTAACCGATATGAGTGACAATATAACACGACGTGCGTTTCTGAAACGGGTCGGACTGGGCGCGTCAGTAACAGGTCTTGCCATTGCCGGATGCGATCCGTCAGGCAAGAAAGATGGTGATGGGGTTTCTGATAACGTCGGAGCCGTTTCTTCGGGTAAAATGACATACCGGACAAATCCGAAAACCGGAGAGAAGGTGTCGTTGCTGGGTTACGGATGTATGCTATGGCCTACTGTGAACGGCGACAGCGCGAGAGACATGGCTGATGAAATAGATCAGGAGGCGGTAAATGATCTGGTTGACGCTGCGATAAGCGGTGGAGTGAATTATTTCGATACATCTCCGGCCTATTGCAAAGGGCGCTCCGAGCATGTTACCGGCATAGCTTTGAGCCGCTATCCGCGCGACACATATTACCTAGCTACAAAGCTCTCCAATTTTGCTCCGTCGACCTGGAGCCGAGAGGCATCCATTGCCATGTATAGGAATTCACTCAAAGAGCTCCAGACCGACTATATCGATTATATGCTGCTTCATGGGGTCGGGATGGGGAGCGGCATGGAAGAGTTTGAGAGCCGCTACATAAAAAACGGAGTGCTCGATTTCCTGATGCAGGAGCGTGAAGCCGGCAGAATCCGTAATCTCGGATTTTCTTATCATGGAGATGTGGCGGTGTTTGACCATCTGCTTTCGAAGCATGACGAATACAAATGGGATTTCGTGCAGATTCAGTTGAATTATGTTGACTGGAAGCATGCCAAAGAGGTAAATCCCCGCAACACAGATGCCGAATATCTTTATTCCGAGCTTGCCGTGCGCGGGATACCGGCCATCATAATGGAGCCGTTGCTGGGAGGACGTCTTTCCAAATTGCCAGACCACATAGTGGGGCGTCTCAAGCAGCGTGAGCCTGACCGCAGTGTGGCTTCGTGGGCTTTCCGTTATGCCGGTTCTCATCCTGATGTGCTGACGGTGTTGAGCGGAATGACTTATAAGGAGCATCTTGAGGATAACCTGCGATCGTTCTGTCCGCTTGAACCTCTCGGAGATGCTGATAACGAGTTTCTATATGAGACTGCCGATCTGATGATGCAGTATCCCACAGTTCCCTGTAATGACTGCAAATACTGTATGCCATGTCCATATGGTCTTGACATTCCGGCCATACTGCTGCATTACAACAAATGTATAAACGAAGGGAATGTGCCCGCTTCCAGCCAAAGCAGCAATTATCGGGAGGCCAGAAAGGCGTTTCTTGTTGGATATGACCGTTCGGTTCCGCGACTGCGGCAGGCCAACCGGTGCATAGGCTGCAACCAGTGCACACCACATTGTCCCCAGTCGATTCAGATTCCCGACGAGTTGCACAAGATTGACCGTTTTGTGGAAAAACTCAAGCAGGGAACCTTGTGATTCAGATAAGATTCTATGAAAATGCCGATACAGGGAAATTTTGACTCGGAGTTCGTTTTGCGCGATCTGGCAGAAATTCTCCATAAAGAGAATTGTTCATGTGTTATTTCGGGCCGGTGTGGAGTGCGGTTATGTCATCGCCGCGGCATCATTGATTTGTGGGAGCTGTATAATTCATCGCCGGATCTGCTTTATGGAGCTGCAATCGCCGATAAGGTTGTAGGGAAAGGTGCGGCAGCCATCATGGTTTCGGCCGGGGTCGGAGAGGTGCATGCCGATGTTATAAGCAGCCAGGCATTGATGCTGTTTGAGAAATATGGTGTCAGAGTGGAGTTCGAGCGGCTTGTTCCCGACATCAGAAACAGGGCGGGCACAGGTCTGTGTCCCGTAGAGACTTTGTGTCGGCCATGTTCTACCGCAGAGGAATGCCTGCCTATGATAGAGAAATTTATTAATGAGATTAAAAGAGAAAATGCGGCATCATAGCCGATTGGTAATAATAACAGAAACATTATTTTTGATATGCAGACATCAGTAAGATTGCAGTCGTTGA
>CAMWTV010000291.1 GCA_947177215.1 uncultured Muribaculaceae bacterium | reverse complement strand
GGCAAAATGAGCTGAAAATATGTGCTGTTGTGGAAAAATGTTTGCTGATGAAGGCGAGGAACCCGGAAATTTCCTATCTTTGCATCAGCTCCGGTTCCGGAATGTGTTTAAACATAATTATTATGAAGATGAAGAAAAGAATTTTGCTGTGTGTGCCCGTTGTCGCGGCAGCCATGTCGGTGTCGGCCCAGGCACAACTGAGCGTTGCCGACTGGCTGAGGATTCAGGAAACAGTCGCACCGGCGCCTTCGCCCGGCCACCATGGCCTCAAGGGGGCCGTTGCCGACGAGACCGGAAGGGTAGAACTGATAATGCGGATAGATTCGCCTGAGGCCGAAGATGCAATTGTAGCTAATGGCGGCGAGATCATCGACCGCATCACATCGCGCAGTCTCATTGTGAGCGTTCCGGCGGTGTCGGCGGCGCAGGTGGCCGCTTCCAATGGGGTGCGTTCGGCCTCGCTCTCGGTGCCGGTGAATCATCTCAACAACGTGGCGTCGGAATTGTCAGGCGTCGACAAAGTGCATGCCGGAACCGGTCTTCCCCGCTCTTTCAACGGCGAAGGCGTGGTTGTCGGGCTGTTTGACATAGGGATGGATCCCAATCATATAAATTTCCGCGACACCGACGGCACCAGCCGCGTGAAACGGCTATGGGAGTATGAGGGTGCCACGAGCCGCGCGCAGCTCTACGACTCTCCGGCCGCCATATCGACTTTTGAGTCGGATGCCTATAACGACAGCCACGGAACCCATGTGATGGGCATCATGGCGGGGTCGTTCGCCGATCCTGCCGATCCTGCCCATGATTACCGCGGCATGGCTCCCGGAGCCGAACTCGCGGTGGCTTGCGGAGCGGGCTACGATGCGCAGATTCTCGGAGGCATAAAAGAGATTGCCCGTTACGCCCGCGAACAGGGCAAACCCTGTGTGATCAACCTGTCGTTTGGCAACAACATAGGCCCGCACGACGGAAGCGATGATTTCACCGCCACCATAAATGATGTTGCCGAGGAATATGACGCTGTGGTGTGTATGGCCTCCGGCAATGAGCGCGACAAGCCGGTGGGCATTGTGAAGTATCTGACCGATGAGTCGGCCGAGGTAAAGACCCTCCTTCTGCCGGGCACGGCCATCAGTAATCTCACCCAGGCCTATGGAGAGATTCAGGTGTGGGGTGAGGATGAAACTCCGTTTGAGGTCTCGCTCGAGATTATCCGCAAGAGTAAACCCAACGAGCCCCAGTATGCTCTCGAGATTCCCGAAACCAAACCGTTTTATGCCGTTCAGGGCACACGCTACAGCGAATTTCTCGCCCCCTACATAAAGGCTACGGTTTCAGATTCGGAGACCGGTTTCACCAGTGTCTACAACAACAGCTACATGGGCGGTGTGCGCGGTGTTGACCCTTACAACCACCGTTACAACGCCGATATCAACGTTTATCTCGAATCGAAAACCTCGGCGCTTGCCAACTCGACCTATGTCTGCCTCCATGTAAAGGGGGAGCCGGGTAAGAAGGTGTTTGTTTATTGCGACGGCATATACATAAACTTCGGCCACAAGATGATGCCTGGCTTTGACCGCTGCGACGGCAACGGCACCAACAGCAGCATGGGGTCGGGGCCTCACACCCTGTGTGTTGGTTCGTATGTGGCAAGGAATGTGGCCGAGTCGGCTTATCGCGAACAGGATCCGGGCGAGCTTTCTTATTTCTCGTCCTACGGCGAGATTCCCGACGGGCGTGTAATGCCCGATGTCTGCGCACCCGGTCAGGTAATCATCTCGTCGCGCAACCGCTATCTCGGACAGAGCGAGAATGCTCTCTATGTTTATCCGCTCTCTTATGCCTATACCGATTACGACGAGCGTGAAACTTATTACTGGTCGCCGTGTGCAGGCACTTCGCAGGCTTCGCCCCACATGGCCGGAATCGCCGCTCTCTGGCTTTCGGCCAATCCGTCGCTCACCCATATGGAGATCAAGGAAATTGCCCGTGAAACAGCTGTGTCCGGCCCTGAAGGGGAAGACGGTTGGGGATGTGGCATGGTCGATGCCTATGCGGGCCTTAAACGCGCCATCTCATTGAACTCTGTCAAGAATGTCTATGACAATGCCGGCGACGGTGTTGTTTTCCGCCCGATGCAGCCCAACGGCTATGAGATCTTTGCTCCCGGCGAAACTTCATTCCGTGTGGTGCTGACTGACATGTCGGGTTCGGCAGTACGCACAGTCACCTCTGATGGCGACACGCTTCGCTTCTCTGCCGATGGAGTGACTCCCGGCATCTATCTGCTCACAGTAGCCGGCGACCGTGCGGCTTCAACCCTCAAGATAGCTGTGAAATAACAACAGGCAGTTTCACTGCCGACCATATGAACAACGGCCCTGTGTCAGCCCGCTTGCTGCACAGGGCCGTTTTCCATGCAACGGTTACGTGAAGCCGGATGAGGAGGTGGATGGCGCTGCACCCGGTCATGTTATGACAAAGTAATACGGGAGTGTCTTGACCGATTTGGCAGGCACTCCCGATAATCTTGATGTCCCGCAGTCACCCCCAACAGCGGGCATTGTTCCGTCAAGCAGCAGCGGGGGGGGGGGGGGGGGGGCCGGCGGGGGGGGGGGGGTGGGGGGGGGGGGGGGGGGTTTTTGGGCCGCCCCCCCGGGGGGGGGTGGGGGGGCGGGGGGGGGCGGGGGTGTT
>CAMWTV010000290.1 GCA_947177215.1 uncultured Muribaculaceae bacterium | reverse complement strand
GGTGGGCGGTGTCGTCGACACCTTTGTTCTGGAAGTAGACGGCGCGGAAGTCGGGATCGTTGACTTTTATGCCGGCGGTGTAGGCCATGTCGAGTACGGGGAATCCGTAACGGGCCGCAGTGGTCTTGATCAGGTCGATCACCTCACTGAAGTTCTTGCGGTCTACGGCCCACGGGGTGACGAACCCTATGCGCGCATGGGGACAGTTCTCCTTGAGGCGTGAGCAGAGGCAGTCGAGACTGTCGGTGAAGTTGTGAAACTTCAGGTCGGTGTCGGCCATGACGGCATCGTTGTGGCCAGCGATTACCAGTATGTAATCGGCATCGGATGGAATCTCGCTGTATCGTAGGGTCATAGGTATGCCGAAGCCCCGGTCGGTGCGGTCAAAGGCTATGCAGTTGCCGTTGATTCCGAGGTTGTGATAGTCCATGCCGAGACGGGCTGCGGCTTTGGAGTGCCATGTTTCAGAGCTTGGACGCATATGGTTTTTAACGTAACTGTCGCCGATGACATAGAGCGATTTGCCTTGGGTGCCGGAATTGACGGGTTCTGATGCCGACAGATGGCCGGTGCAGAGTGTGAGCGCCGCGACGGCTGATATGACCGATAGCTTTTTCATGTGTGTTGCGAATAGGTGTATGTGTTACAAAGGTACAAAAAAAGAGTTGTCTGAAAAACCGGAATAATCGTGGGGATCGGCTTTGCGGGCGAATGAAATTTAATCGCTATATTTGCACAGGAAGGGGGAGGATGAAAAAGAAAATCTAAGACTCAGGATTATGGATAATTTCAGTTATTGCAGCCCGACGCGTTATGTGTTCGGAAAGGGGACGGAGAAGGCGACGGGCCGGCTTACGGCGGAGATGGGTGTAAGGAAGGTGCGGATGGTGAGCGGCGGAGGGTCGGCACGCCGGAGCGGACTGATCGACCGGGTTGAGAGTTCGCTGAAAGAGGCCGGGATTGAGTGGGTGGAACTTACGGGGATTCAGCCCAACCCGACCGACGACCGTGTAAGGGAGGGGATCGGGATCTGCCGCCGCGAGGAGGTTGACGGTGTGCTTGCCGTGGGTGGCGGCAGTGTGATAGACACAGCCAAGGCTATTGCCGGCGGTGTGCCTTATGACGGTGATTTTTGGGATTTCTGGGCCGGCAAAGCTGTTATGGAGAGGGCGCTGCCGGTTGGAGTGGTGCTGACTATACCAGCCGCAGGAAGCGAAGGGAGCGGCAATTCGGTGATAACACGGCTTGACGGGATGCACAAGATCAGCCTTCGCACCGATATGGCGCTCAGGCCTAAGTTCGCCGTGATGAATCCGGAACTGACTTTTACGCTGCCCCCCTATCAGACGGCAAGCGGAGTAGCCGACATGATGGCCCATATCATGGAGCGGTATTTTACCACGACCGAGGAGGTTGAGACCACCGACCGTGTGGCCGAGGGAGTTCTTAAGGCTATAATCACCGAGGCTCCGCGTGTCATGGCCGAGCCTGAGAACTATGATGCGCGGGCCAACATAATGTGGGCAGGCACGCTGGCCCACAACGGCATTTGCGGATGCGGACGGCGAGAGGACTGGAGTTCTCATGGTCTGGAACATGAGCTGTCGGCAGTGTATGGTGTGACCCACGGCGCCGGTCTGGCGGTGGTTTTCCCGGCCTGGATGACGTTTATGAGCGACCGGCGGCCGGCGAAGATCGCCCAGTTTGCCCGTCGGGTGTTTGGGGTCGATGCGGCCGATGACCGCGAGGCCGCTCTGGCCGGTGTGGAACGTCTCAAGGAGTTTTTCAAGTCGCTGGGATTGCCTGTGAGGATGTGTGAGCTCGGGATTGAAAATGCGGACATAGATCTGCTGGTAAAGAAGTTTCATGAAGACAAGGGGTTGCCTTTCGGGCCATATTATCCGCTTTACGAGGCCGACACCCGCGAAATCTACCGCCTGATGCTCTGAACCATCGGGGGATGACGGGGGTTTCTTTTTCAGTATGCCACCAGGAATCGGAATAGAATCGCTGACAGCGGCGCTACTGCTGACTGTGCTTGCCGGAATGTCGACGGGCATTGGCTCGCTGCTCGCGTTCTTTACCCGGGCCGACAACAAACGTGTGCTCGCATGGGCCATGGGGCTGTCGGCCGGGGTGATGATATATGTGTCGTTCATGGAGATGTTGCCGGAGGCAACGGAAAAGCTGTGTGCCGTTTATCCCGGCAAGAAGGGGGAGGGTTACGGTCTTCTGGGCTTTTTCGGAGGGATGGCGCTTATCGCCCTGATAGATTTCATTGTGCCTGAGGCTCAGAACCCTCACGAGGAGCACTCGACGGCATGTCTGCATTCAGCGGCCTGCACCGGAAACAAGACTCCGCACGACCTGAGGCGCACAGGGATGATGCTGGCGCTGGCGATCGGAATCCATAATTTTCCGGAGGGTATGGCGACTTTTGTTTCGGCGCTCGAAGGGTGGGACATAGCGTTGCCGATTGTGGCGGCGATAGCGATACACAACATTCCGGAGGGAATTGCGGTGTCGGTGCCCATCTATCAGGCCACCGGAAACAGGGGGAAGGCGTTGCGCTATTCTCTGCTCTCGGGACTGGCCGAGCCTGCCGGCGCTCTTGTCGGCGCGCTGTTTCTGCTGCCGTTCTGGACGCCTGTGATCAGCGGCTATGTGCTTGCCGCAGTGGCCGGAATCATGGTGTATATC
>CAMWTV010000289.1 GCA_947177215.1 uncultured Muribaculaceae bacterium | reverse complement strand
CGTTATCTACTGTACTTCGATTACGCAGCAAGAGCGTACTGTTTTTCGCCATTTGAAATTGTGATGTCCCAGATTAAAGAGCGTAGCCATCATTGCTCTGCATGCTTACACACCACCTCTACACGCTGTCAAAACCGGTCATCCCCATTTTTCAGCCGTAGCAAAACATCATCAGTTTCTTCCTCTGAATGTTGCTGACAATGCTTTGTAGCGTATATGTTATGCAAATATAACATGAAAAAATTGCATTCTGATTATCAGAATGCAATTTTAAGCTTATTTTAACATTACGCTATTTCTTTATATGCGTTGAGTGATGTTTTTCTTTGTCGAGTTCTTCTGCGAATTTATTTGGAAAATCAAGTTTCACTGGGGGGCGGGTATATGCGTAGCATACAAGGGCTATTCCCATGATGATGAATGGGATGGAGAGTAACTGGCCCATGTTGAATGTCATGCCGATTTCAAAGGCTTCCTGTGGATTCTTTACGAATTCTATCAGGAACCGGCCTGTGAAAAGCCAGATGAAGAACACTCCGAATAATAGTCCGGGGCGTTTTTCGGCATTTCGCTTCCAATACATCCACATCAGCAGGGCGAACAAGGCCAGATAGCACAGCGCTTCATATATCTGGGTGGGATGCGAGGGTTCGGAATAAACCGGAGGTGCGCCATTGAGCCATTGTGTCATGTTCCGGATAAATCTGAAACCCCATGGGAGATCTGTGGGGTGTCCGTATATTTCATGATTCATCAGGTTGCCCAACCGAATCAGCGCTCCTACAAGCGCTATGGGTATGACCAGCCGGTCAAACGTCCACAACGGGCTTTTTTTCGTTACAAATATCGAGAACAGGATAATGGCAATCATGATGCCGATTGTGCCTCCATGGCTTGCAAGACCTCCTTCCCAGGTATAGAGGATTTCGATGGGGTGTTTCGAATAGTAATCCCAGGCATAGAAAAACACATGGCCGAGGCGTGCGCCGACTATGGTGGCTATCACAACATAGATGAGTAGTGAACCGAGCCATTTTTCGGGTGCTCCTTCGTGGCGGAAAATCCGTTCCATTATCTTGTAGCCTAACAGAAAACCGATAACAAACATCAGTCCATACCATCTGATGGTGATTCCGTGACTGAACAACACGGGATCGGCATTCCAGGTTATGAAATCGAGCATGATTCAATTGATTTAATAATGAATGCCGCAGGCTGTTGGAAATCACACCTGCGGCGTTCATATGATGGTTATAATATAGTTTTCAGAAATGTCATTTGCCTTCTATGATAGCTTCTGTATCGCGTGCTATCATAAGTTCCTCATCGGTTGGCACAACTACAACCTTGACTTTGGAGTCTGCATCGGAAATAACGGTTTCTGTGCTTCGGCAGGCGTCATTGACTTCCGTATTGATCTTAACTCCCATAAATCCAAGAGGCTTGCATACATTCTCTCTGACTCCGGTCTGATTTTCGCCGACACCTCCCGTGAAAACTATAATATCAACGCCTCCCATCTCGGCTGCATATGCCCCGATATATTTGGTTATACGCTGCTCATACATGTCAAGAGCGAGTTTAGCCTGCTCGTCGCCAGCTTTGACGGCGGCTTCTATTTCGCGCATATCTGATTTTCCGCTGATGCCGAGCACTCCGCTCTCTTTGTTGATTATTTTCTGGAGATCGTCGGGAGTCATATGATGCTTTTTCATGAGGAAGGTGAGTGCACCCGGATCTATGTCTCCGACACGGGTACCCATCATAAGGCCCTCAGTGGGAGTGAGTCCCATCGAGGTGTCCACACTCTTGCCGTTGAGCACCGCTGTTATTGAGCCTCCGTTGCCGATGTGGCATGTTATTATCTTCTGTTTGGTGATGTCAACTCCGAGAATTTCACATACCCTGGCCGACACATAGCGGTGGCTTGTGCCATGGAATCCATAACGACGAACGCCATCTTCCTTATAAAAGCGGTAGGGTAGTGCGTACATGAATGACTTTGGGGGCATTGTCTGATGAAATGCGGTGTCAAACACTCCTACCTGTTTTATGCCCGGCAGAATATGTTCTACAGCCTCGATGCCTGTAACATTGGCCGGATTATGGAGTGGTGCGAGATCATAGCAGTCTTTAACCTGCTGTATGACTTCGTCTGTGAGCAGAACGCTGCTGCTGAATTTTTCTGCGCCGTGCACAACGCGATGGCCTACGGCATCAATCTCGGCATATGACGAGATGCAGCCGAATTCAGGATCTGTAAGAATGTCAAGTACGGCTTTAACAGCGCCTTTGTGGTCTGTCTGGCCGAGCTCCTTTACTGCTTTCGAACCGTCGGCAAGTTTGTATTTCAGAAATCCGTCAGGCAAGCCGATTTTTTCAACACCACCTTCGGCCATAACTTTTTCGTTGGCAGTGTCGATTAGTTTATATTTTACCGAACTGCTACCGCAGTTGAGAACAAGTATTTTCATTGTTTTGAATATTTAGGGGGATTAGTCTGGGGGAATGTTTAATCTTCATGAATAGCCTGATTGGCAGTCATGATAATGGTTTTGTAAATGTCGTTGGCGTCGCATCCGCGAGAAAGATCGCTGACAGGAGCTGCAAGCCCCTGAAGCAACGGGCCGACAGCTTCGGCACCTGCAAGTCGCTGCACAAGCTTATAGGCGATGTTGCCGACTTCAAGAGACGGGAATACCAGAACGTTGGCATGTCCGGCAATGTCTGAGCC
>CAMWTV010000288.1 GCA_947177215.1 uncultured Muribaculaceae bacterium | reverse complement strand
CGGCTTTTGAAACTTGTAAGAAACTGCCCTGCAAAGCCGTTTGTGAGCTGCAGCGACATGCCCAGCAACATGGAGAAGATGAAAAAGAGAGCCATTTTGCGCTCTTTGAACAGCTTGAAGGCATTGAGTCCGAGCTGCTCGGCCATAGACTGGCGTGGTTTCTTCACAAGTCTGCACTGGGGCAGCGTGAGGCAATAAGCGAAGAGCAGGAGGCTGAGGATGCCCGAAACCAGAAACTGGTTGTAGGTGTATTGGAATTTGAAATCGTTCTGCGCGAAAGTGAATCCGAATGTGCCGTTTTCGAAGGTGGCGCAGTTAACAAACCACATGGCGATTATGAAACCGACAGTGCCGAGCACACGTATCGGCGGGAAATCCTTCACGGTATCCATACCGTTGTCCTTGAGTATGGTAAACGCTGTGGTGTTTGACAGCGCCAGAGTCGGCATATAGAAAGCAACACTCAAGGTATAGATGGCTATGAATGTTGTTTTGTCGGGAATTTCATAGTTGAGGCCGAGATAGAACAGCGCCAGCATCGACAGGCCTGCCACAAGGTGACATATGCCGAGCAGCCTTTGCGGCTGGATGAATTTGTCGGCTATAATCCCCATAAGTGTAGGCATGAAGATTGACACTATTCCCTGTATGGCATAAAACCATGCGATTTCTTCGCCCATTCCGGCCTTGCCGAGATAGTTGCCCATACATGTGAGATATGCTCCCCACACGGCAAACTCCAGAAAATTCATCACCGACAGGCGTGTTTTCAGACTTTTCATATCAGTTTTTTGGTATAGTTAACAGTAGGTAAGATTATTTCTTTGAAGCTATAATTGCCTTTATCCTGGCAGCTTCCTCATATTCTTCATTTTCTATATGCCTGGCCATAAGCTCTTCAAGTTCCTCGATCGAGCAATTTTCGGGGTCAGGGTCATTGAATCCATCTTCGGTCGACACTTCTGTGTCTGAATCAGGCGCTGGCGCTTCTTTGATCTCCATTATGAATCCGGTTTCCTCAAGAATTTCCGGAGTAGTGAATATTGGAGTCTGTGTGCGCATTGCTATGGCTATGGCATCTGATGTGCGTGCGTCAAGTTTCACCTCTACGCCGTTTTTGTCTTCAAAAGTCAGCTCCGATGAGAAAATGCCGTCTTCAAACCGGTGGATGAACACATCTTTAAGTTCGATTCCGTATGCCTGAGAGAGTGTGGCGAACAGGTCGTGTGTCATCGGTCGGGGAGGTATGATTCCCTCCATTTTTATGGCGATAGACTGGGCTTCCGCAGCCCCTACAACCACCGGTATGCGGTATGGCCCATCTACTTGAGCCAGAATCAGGGCGTATGCGCCCGACTGGATCTGGCTGTAGGAGATGCCGAGCACTCTGAGACGTATGCGCCCGTCATGGCCGCTTGATTCGTTATTGTATTCCATACGGTTTTATTTTAAGGTCATACCACAACGTTGCGTCCGGTTATAATGCCGCTGCCGAAACAAAGGTTGCACTCTTTGTCGTAGATCACACCGAACTGACCCGGCGCAATGCCTTGAATCTTTTCGGCGGCCTCGACCACATATTCACTTTCGCCAAGGCGCGTGAGTTTTGCCTGAGTGAATGTAGGGGCATGACGGTTTTTGAACGCGATGTCGACTGTTGCGGTTGTCTCCGGCCACGGGTTGCCTGAAATGAAGTGCATCTCGTCAAGGTGAACCACATTGCCATACTGTTTCGCGCAGTCGTAGCCGTTGCTTACATATATAACATTGTCGTGGATGTTTTTCTTTACAACATACCATGGCCCTCCGCTCAGGCCTAACCCTTTGCGCTGGCCGATGGTGTGGAACCAGTAACCCCGGTGCTCGCCGAGTTTCTTGCCTGTCTCTATTTCGACAATAGCCCCAGGCTTCTCGCCGAGGTGCCGCCTGATAAAGTCGTTATAGTTGATTTTGCCCAGAAAACAGATTCCCTGGCTGTCTTTGCGGTATGCGTTAGGCATTTTCGTCTCCACAGCTATCTCTCTTACCCGCGATTTCGGCAACCGCCCGATAGGAAACATGAGGTGGGAAAGCTGGTCATATGAGATGCGGGCCAGAAAATCAGTCTGGTCTTTCACCGGATCGACCGCGGTAGAGAGATACACTTTATCGTTTATGCGTGTTGTCGACGCATAGTGGCCGGTAGCTGTCATGTCGAATTCATGTCCCCAGCGCTGCTCGAAATACCCGAATTTTATCATCTTGTTGCACATGATGTCGGGATTGGGTGTCAGACCCTCTTTTACAGTGCGCAAGGCATATTCCATAACATTGTCCCAATACTCCTGATGCAATGAAACAATGTCGAACGGCAGGTTGAACCGCGAAGCTATGAACCGGCACATCTCTATGTCTTCTTCGGCCGAGCAGTCTCCCTCGCCGTTGTCCATGCCGATGCGTATGTAGAACAGGTGCAGGTCATGCCCCTGCTCAAGGAGCTGGTGCACAGCCACCGCGCTGTCTACACCACCTGAAATCAAGGCTGCTATCTTCATGCTCTACGGTCAGTTACGGTTTATTTTATTCTTTACCACGCGGAACGCTTCAAGCAGGCTGTCAATGTCGAATGTTTTCGACAATATCTCATGTTTGCCATTGAGATAATAAATTACCGGCGGATTGCGCATGTCGTAGATCTCGTCAATCTCAGGCGCGGCCCCCACAACCCATTTTTTGTTGTAGACTGATGTTCGGTCAATCCACTCAT
>CAMWTV010000287.1 GCA_947177215.1 uncultured Muribaculaceae bacterium | reverse complement strand
GTGTATGCCGACGATGCTCCCGAACGGCTCGGGAATCTGCTCACAAGGATTCTTTCGCAGCGTTATGAGGGGAAAACTGAGGTTATCGTGGTCAATGACGGGGCTTCGCCCGATGTGGCCGATGTTGTGAAACGGCTTTCGCAGGAGCATCCGAATCTGTATCAGACGTTTGTGCCGAACGAGGCTCATAACCTGAGCCGCAGGAAGCTGGGGCTTTCGTTAGGGATAAAAGCAGCCCGTCAGCCTTATGTTGTAATTACGTGTGACAGATGTATTCCTGAATCGGATGACTGGTTAGACGCGATGACGCGTCCGTTTGCCCGAGGGAAAGATGTTGTGCTGGGATTTGCCCGCATGGAGGGGCTTGAGAAGGGGGCTGACCGTTTTGATGAGGTGGCTACTGCTGTGGTATGGCTGACGGCAGCTCTCGGCGGCAAGCCTTACAGGGGGACGGGGCTGAATATCGGATACAAGCGTTCGCTGTTTTTCGAGGTGAAAGGATTCTCACGCTATCTGACTCTGCATAACGGTGATGATGACCTGTTTGTCAACCAGATAGCTACCGGAGAGAACACTGAGGCAGTTCTGTGCGGAGAGAGCCGCATGAAGGCGGAATTTCCGGATGCGGAGAAGAGTTTCAGGGATATGAGAATGAACCATTGCTTTACAGGCCGGTTTTTACCTTCAGGCAGCAGGCGTTTTTTCGGATCGGCCACAGTGGCTTTGTGGGTCTGGCTTGCGGCGGTGGTTACAGGAATTGTGTTCTCTCTGCCAAACGCATTGCCGGCATGTGTTTTTCTGGCCATGGTTCCGGCAGTGACAGTGCCTATGGCTATGGCATGGAGCGGAGCCGGAAAGGCGCTTGGAGTAAGACTTTCGCCGTGGACTGCCGGATGGAGAATGTGGTGGAGATGGATACGTAACCGCAGATTCGGAATGATGTGCGGCTTGGATTCGAGAAAAAATTATACATGGGTTTAAAGAAGGGGTATGATCAGATGAAGATAAGAAAATTTTTATGTGGGGCGGTGGCTGTTGCGGTTGCGCTGACGCTGTGTGTGCCGGAGGCTGACGCGGCGAGAAAAAGGAAGAGGCGCAGCCGTAAACCGGCAAAGGTGACAAAGGTGGTTTACAAGACTCCGGCTACTACCGGAACGATGGAAGAGGGTGTGCCGTTTGTGAGTTTTGAACGAGACGAGCCTATAACCCATGGTCTGGAAAACAGGGTCATAGCATTGTGGCAGAGTCACGGACTTTATTATGACCAGAACCAGATGCGCTGGAAGTGGCAGCGGCCACAGCTTTTCGGCACGGTGGAGGATCTGTTCGCACAGGGTTTCGTGATGCCTTATCTGATGCCGATGCTTGAGAACGCCGGGGCATATGTTATGTCGCCCCGCGAGAGGGATGTGAATCTGACCGAGATAATCGTTGACAGCGACGGAAGCCCGGAGGGGGATTTCTATATGACCGAGGGGAAACACAAATGGGCTGAAGGTGAGCGCGGAAGCGGTTTCGCGATGCCTAAAAGATGGCTTGTGGAGGGTGAGAATCCGTTTGAGGCCGGAACTTCGGAGAGTGTCGAGACGGTTGACGCAAAGCATGAGGACAAAAAAAGCACTGCGGTGTGGAACGCCACTATTCCCGACAGAGGCCGTTATGCGGTTTATGTGTCGTATGCGTCGATGCCGAACAGCGCTACCGACGCGGCCTACACGATAAACCATATGGGAGGGAAGACCCGTGTTAAGGTGAACCAGCAGATGGGTGGCGGAACATGGATATATCTCGGCCATTATGATCTGGACAAGGGTAAGCAGACTGTGGTGGAGCTGACGAATGTGTCGGGCGACGAGGATGCTGTTGTTTCGGCCGATGCGGTAAAGATAGGTGGTGGCATGGGTAATGTGGCTCGTGCTCCGAAAGGTTGCGAGGGTGAGGAATATGCCTCGGGATCGCCACGGTTTACGGAGGGTGCGCGTTACTGGCTTCAGTGGGCCGGAATGCCTCTGAAGGTGTATAGCGAGAGTTCGGGGATCAATGATTACACTGACGATTACAAGTGCAGGGCGCATTGGGTTAATTATCTTGCCGGCGGGTCGGCGATGCTGCCTGACAGTGCCGGGCTGAAGATTCCGGTTGATATGGCTTTCGCTTTCCACACCGATGCCGGAACCAGAGATGACGGCACTGTGGTTGGCACGCTGGGGATCTATTCGACCGACGACGGCATAAGGCTTGGAAACAACCGTAGCCGTGCGGAGTGCGGCGAACTTGCCAATCTGGTTATAAACCAGGTTGTAAGCGATGTCAGGGCGCTTCACCGCGCTGACTGGCAGTCGAGAGGGGTAAAGGACAAGAAGTATTATGAGATCAGGGCCACCAAGGTGCCGGCCATGATAATGGAGATGCTTTCGCACCAGAATTTCGAGGATATGAAGTATGGTCTTGATCCGGCTTTCAGATTCGATGTGGCGAGGGCGGTGTATAAGGGTATTCTCAGATTCCTTAGCAAAAGATATGGGGTGAAATATGCTGTGCAGCCGCTTCCGGTAAACAGTTTCGGCATTACTGCCGGCGGTGGAGGGCGTTACCGGTTGAGCTGGCGCGAGACTATCGACAAGCTGGAACTGACTGCCAAGACGAAATATTATGTTGTGGAGGAGCGTATAGAGGGGGGAGCTTTCAGAAAGATCGCCACGGTGAAGGAGCCGCAATATGATGTGACTGTGACCGACAATTATATTCACAGCTATAGGA
>CAMWTV010000286.1 GCA_947177215.1 uncultured Muribaculaceae bacterium | reverse complement strand
CTGGCTTACTGTCAGGCGAGACAAGACATTGCTGCCCACCGGTGCCATAAACGATGAATATTATATTCTGGAATATCCCACATGGGTCAACGTAATTGCAATAACCGAAACAGGTGAATTCGTAATGGTAGAGCAATATCGTCATGGTCTTGAAAAAGTGTTGACCGAATTAGTGGCCGGAGTAGCCGAAGAGAATGAAGAACCATTGGAAGCCGCCAGGCGGGAACTCGCAGAAGAAACGGGCTATTCGGGTGGAACATGGGAATTGCTAACCGTTATAAGCGCAAATCCCGGAAGCCTGAATAACCTGACCTACTGTTATCTGGCAACGGATGTGGTTCTGACAGGGACACAACATCTTGATGCGACAGAAGATGTAAGAGTCAGGCTTCTTTCACGCGAGGAGGTCAGAAGGATGCTATATGCAGATGAAATAAAGCAGGCTCTTATGGCGGCTCCATTATGGAAATATTTTATGACAAAAGTAAATCATCCGTAGTTATAAACAATCTCAAATACGGCTCAAGAATCCCATAAACACAATCAAGGCGGAAAATCAATAATGATTTTCCGCCTTTTATATGATGCCACATCAAAGGATGCGATGAAACTCCGAAAGACAGGTTTTGAGTTCTCTCCCCGCTTTGTAATCCGCCTGGTTCCAGAAAGAACTTCCACACGGATGTGGAATGGGGCCCGCCATTACGAGTGAGAGGATGTCTCGGTATTTCATAAAAATTTGATGAGTTTCCCAATCAACTTTGGTGTGGCAAAATCTTCTCGGGAGTCAGAATCGCCTTTGCGAATCGCTCACTTTTATAACACAAAATTAAGCATCAAGGTTTAATTATGCAAGAGTCTGATAAAACTTTTCAATAAAAATTTTTATTACCAAGTGTAACAAAACCGTTATAAATTGCGTCTAACGAACATATAAACGAGGCAAGGCCTGATCTGTCATCACCTTTATGCAATAACTGACAACATTTTAGGCCATATGAGCCACATTAAATCATTTATGCTGAAATATGATTAAGCTAATAGACGTCAATAAAACCTATCCCGGCATTGTGCCACTGCATGTGCTCAAAGGGATCAATCTTGAAATAGCCAAAGGTGAGCTTGTTTCTATAATGGGAGCATCAGGATCAGGGAAATCCACCCTACTCAACATTCTGGGAATCCTTGACAGCTACGACTCAGGAGAATATCATCTGAATGGCACACTCATACGGAATCTCAGTGAGAATAAAAGCGCTGAATTGCGCAACCGCATGATTGGTTTTGTCTTTCAATCATTCAATCTGATAACATACAAAAATGCGCTGGAGAATGTGGCGCTTCCGTTGTTTTACCAAGGTGTAAGCCGAAAGAAACGAAACATACTTGCCATGGAACAACTTGATAAGATGGGGCTTTCAGGCAGAGCACATCATCTGCCGGGAGAGCTCTCCGGAGGTCAGAAACAACGAGTTGCAATAGCCCGCGCACTGATAACCAAGCCATCGATCATTCTGGCGGATGAGCCCACCGGAGCACTTGACAGTCAGACTTCAAAAGATGTAATGGAAGTGCTAAAGAGCCTAAATCGGACGGATGGGATGACTACTGTTATCGTTACCCATGACCCGGGAGTTGGCGAACAGACCGACAGGGTTATCAAGATCTCTGATGGAATTATTTTATAGTTTCTATTAACTGGTTTCCAAAACACGAATAATTAACCACAAAACATTATCACGGTGTTTGATTTAGCAAACGAGATTCTACAGACGCTTAAACACAACAAACTTCGTACAGCGCTAACCGGCCTTGCTGTAGCATGGGGCATTTTCATGCTGATTGTATTGCTCGGAATTGGTAACGGAGTGATAAACTCATTCAAGAGTCACAATCTACGCCCCGGAAACCAGAAGATAAATGTCTGGGGCGGTCGGACGTCCAAACCTTATCACGGTTACCGCGAGGGTCGGAATATCACCCTAAAGAAAGATGATATGCTTGCCATCGTTAACGAGCATGATGATTTTGTAGCCGATGTAATATCAACTGAATGGGGAAAATCCACGCCTATATCATCAGGCACCCATTCCGTAAACGACAACTATACCGGTGTATATCCCTCATATATCGACCTCCATAATGATATAAAAATCATTGCCGGACGATTTATCAACAGCAGGGATATGAGCGGCAAAAGCAAAGTCGTGGTCTTGTCTCTGGCATATGCCCGACAACTGTTTCCACCTGATGGGAAAAGCGCACTTGGCAAAAGAGTGAACATGGAAGGGTTATCATATCAGATAGTCGGAATATATGATGGAAAATGGAATAGGGAGGTCTACATCCCATTTACAACCGCCAAAATGATTTCCGGAAACAATGATGACCTCGGCAATATGAACATCATGCTGAAGAATCTGAAAACCGCAGATGACGGGAACCGGGCTGAGCAAGCTATCCGCAATACACTTGCCTCACGGCATGATTTCAATCCTGACGACGAAAGCGCAATATGGCTTTGGAATCAGTTTTCCAACGGCCTGAAAGGGTTGGCTGCCATGAATATATTAAATCTTTCAATCTGGATCCTTGGTATTCTTACGCTTCTCAGCGGCATTGTCGGGATAAGCAACATAATGTTTGTTTCCGTAAAGGAGCGAACTCATGAGATCGGAATCAGACGTGCTATAGGTGCCAGGCCTTCGTCAGTCCTGAGTCAGATTATAGCCGAAAGTGTGGCGATCACTACCCTTTTCGGATATATCGGAATCGT
>CAMWTV010000285.1 GCA_947177215.1 uncultured Muribaculaceae bacterium | reverse complement strand
GTGCAAGTCGTGGATTGACCTTGGTCTTCAGCCCCGCGCGGTTAGCCGCGACCTCGACTGGGGTGTGCCTGTGCCGGTTGAAGGCGCCGACGGAAAGGTGCTCTATGTATGGTTCGACGCTCCGATAGGTTATATCTCAAACACCAAGGAGCTGCTTCCCGAGAGCTGGGAGAGCTACTGGAAGGATCCGGAAAGCCGTGTGATCAATTTTATCGGGAAAGACAACATTGTTTTCCACTGCATCATATTCCCGGCCATGCTTATGGCCTACGGCGACAACTTCCAGCTTCCCGACAATGTGCCGGCCAATGAATTCCTGAATCTGGAGGGTGACAAGATCTCGACCTCGCGCAACTGGGCGATATGGCTGCACGAGTATCTGAAAGATTTTCCGGGCAAACAGGATGTGTTGCGCTATGTTCTGACTGCCAACGCTCCCGAGACGAAAGACAACGATTTCACATGGCGCGATTTCCAGAGCCGCAACAATTCGGAGCTTGTGGCGATACTGGGCAACTTCGTTAACCGCGCCGTTGTGCTGACCCACAAATATTTCAACGGCACTGTGCCTGCGGCCGGCACCCTGAACGAGACCGACGCGCAGGTTTTTGCCGAACTCGACGAGATCAGGAAGACCCTGACAGAGAATCTGGAGACATTCCACTTCCGCGAGGCTTTGAAAGACGCCATGAATATTGCCCGCCTCGGCAACAAGTATCTTCAGGAAACCGAGCCGTGGAAGGTTGCCAAAACCGACATGGAGCGTGTGGCCACGATTCTGAACACGGCCCTGCAGATATGCGCCAACATCGCGGTGGCATTCGCCCCGTTCCTGCCTTTCATGTCGGAACGTCTCGGCCGGATGCTCGGCATGGGCACCCTGACATGGGATGAGCTTGGCGGCCGCAGCCTGATAGCCGCCGGAAGCAGCGTAGGTGAAGCCGAACTGCTTTTCGAGAAGATCGAAGACGAGGCTATCGAGGCCCAGCTTGACCGCCTGGCCCGCATCAAGGAGGAGAACAAGCTCAAGAACTGGAAACCTGAACCCCAGCAGCCCGATGTTGCGTTTGACGACTTCATGAAGGTTGACATCCGTGTGGGCACGGTGAAGGAATGCAGCCGCGTTCCGAAGGCCGACAAGCTGCTTCAGTTCCGCATCGACGACGGTATGGAAGAGCGCACTATCGTGAGCGGAATAGCGAAATATTACGCGCCCGAGGATCTTGTGGGTAAGCAGGTATGCTTTGTGGCGAACTTCGCTCCCAGAAAGCTTAAAGGTGTTTTGTCGCAAGGGATGATCCTTTCGGCCCAGAACCCCGACGGCTCGCTTGTGGTTATCGGCCCGACAGGAGCCGTGACCCCCGGCGCACAGGTAAAATAAGGTTTTCACTTTACCCCTCTCTTAACTCCTGCGATGGAAAAGCAAGACAGCAAACCCAGAATTCTGATCATATACACCGGCGGCACGATCGGCATGATTGAAGATCCGGTGACCCGGACTCTCAATCCGTTTAACTTCAATCATCTGATCGACAATGTGCCCAAGGTTAAGATGCTTGACTATGTGATCGAACATATACAGTTCGAGCCGCCCATCGACTCAAGTAATGTAAATCCCCGCCACTGGCAGCTGATAGCAGCGCAGATCGAGAAGAATTACAGCGATTTCGACGGCTTTGTGGTGCTTCACGGCACCGACACCATGGCCTATACGGCCTCTGCCCTTTCGTTTATGCTCGAGCACCTGCGCAAGCCTGTGATAATAACCGGCTCGCAGCTTCCTATAGGCGAGGTGAGAACCGACGGCGAGGAGAATCTGATCACGGCCTTGCAGATTGCGGCGGCAGTTGATCCGGTCAACGGCGAGCCGATGGTTCAGGAGGTGGCGATACTGTTTGAGAATTATCTCTGGCGCGGCAACCGCTCGACCAAAAGGAGCGCCGACAATTTCAATGCGTTCAAGAGCAACAATTATCCGTCGCTTGCCCGGATCGGACTGTCGATACAGTTTGACCACGACGCTCTGTGGCGCGTTCACGACAGGCTGCCGCTGAAGGTGCATATGGGGCTCAACACCGATGTGATAGTGGTGTATGTGCATCCCGGACTGACTGAACAGAGCCTGCGCCAGCAGCTGGAAACCCCCGGGGTGAAGGGTGTTGTGCTGAAGACCTACGGTGCGGGGAACGCTCCGGCAGCGGAGTGGTTCAACCGCCCTATAAAAGAGGCTATAGAGCGCGGAGTGGTTGTGGTCAATGTGACGCAGTGCGCTAACGGCGGTGTGCGCCAGAGGCGCTATTTCACGGGCGACTGCCTTGCGCGGTGCGGGGTTATCTCGGGACACGACATAACCACCGAGGCCGCCCTGACAAAACTGATGTTTCTGTTCGGCACAGGCCTGAGCGCGCAGCAGGTGAGCAACTGCATGCTGCGCCCTATCTGTGGCGAAATGACCATATGAGCTGACGGCTCTTAATATTTATCATACTGACCTTCTGACAGCGGCAGCGCATCATCGCCCGGACTACCGGAGTGATGATGCGCTGCCGCTGTCAGAAGGTCATTACCGGCGGGAACGGTGTCGAGGATTGGCCGGGAACCAGCCTTTGGCAACGCGGTCGCGCTGCTCGAAAATTTCTTTTATTGTCCAGAACGACGAGAAGGCCAGCACCCCGAGGAGGGTCTGGAAGAAGACCGACTCTACAAAAAGCGATGCGGCGGCGGCAACAAGCCCCAATATCAGAAACCACCACCAGCAGCGTGTGCCGAACCAGTAATAG
>CAMWTV010000284.1 GCA_947177215.1 uncultured Muribaculaceae bacterium | reverse complement strand
AACTGGTCAAGATTACCGTCATTCCATGCACGGCGAATAGGAAGCTTGTCTCCGATTCTGACGAACTTGACGGTTCCGTTGTCGGTAGTTGCAGGAAGGTAGAACCATGTTTCCCAGTAGTTGCTCGGATAAGAGATGAATTTAAGATGCTTGCCATCCGCTCCTGGCATAACTGTGCAATCGTACACAAACAGATTGTCGGTTCCTTCCAAAGGATAGATGTTATAGGTATAAGGAACTGACGCGCTGTCCCACTGGCCAGAAGCAGCGCCAAGAGGCACCGCCATCGGAGACAAATCACCGGCCCATTGTGCTGTGATAAACACAGATGAGCCATCATCGCCGAAGTAGACTTTCACATCGTATGTACCCGGCTCTGTAACCCAGAAACGGTTCTCGTTGCCGATGCCGCTGACAATGTTTGCTTCTTGACCATTGATAAGCCACCAACCTGATACTTCAGGTACATAACGCACACCGGTTTCCCAGTTTCTGGCATCGATGAACTGAAGATTCTGATTGTATAGGTTGCCATGATAGCTGAAAACGCCATCTCCCTCGTTGGTCATCTCAACGGCAAGATCAATATGCCACAGACTCGGAGACGCTTCACCTACCATATAGAGATGCTCGGGTGTCGCAGCAGATAAAGATGATGCACTGAACAGCATGGCGCCACCGAACGCCATTGCCTTAAGTAGATTTTTTTTCATAACACTTTAAGGTTAAAAAATTATTAATAATAGTTGATTGGGTATTTACCGGATGCCTTTAAGCAGGCATCCGGTAATAGTTTAAAGTTTATTGCTTCAAGGTTTTAATTGTTATACTTGCTTATTTGACAATCTTGACAGCAGCTTCAGCAGTCTTGACCACATAGACACCGGCGGGCAGACCGGTAACGGTCAGCGAGCCGCTGGCCGACGTCGCAAGCAGACGGCCTGCGATGTCATAGACTGCGATCGCAGAGGCTGCGCCCTCTACCACGAGGTCACCTCCGATAAAGCCAGCTTTCATTTCACTTGCAGCCACATCTGCGAGCTGGTCTGTGCCCCCTCTTGCATCGGCAAATTCAATGGTCTTGTTGTTCAGGTCAAGAGTAACTCTATAGAGATTGTCGGGAGTGCATTTATCCTGCGGAAAGCCCCAGAACCAGTCAAGCTGGCCATCTTTGCAGTTGTCGCTCGTAACCTCGTCTACAGGGAGTTTGTCGCCTACATTCACCGTCTTGGCATGTTCGAAATCAGAGTCTCTTTCAGTCGGAACATAGAAAACACACCCTTCGTTCCATGCTTTCGGATATTTAATGAATTTCAAATGCTGACGCTGCTCCACACCGTTGCCATCTGTATGAGGGGCCAGTGTGCCTTCCCACACGAATACGTTCGGAGATTTTTCGGTCGGCAGAATATACGATGAATACGTAGGCCATAGACAGTCCCAGGTTCCGGTCGCATGACCAAGGGCATAAACCTGCGGAGTCATATCACCGAGATGCTCGGCTGTTACGCTTACTTTTGTACCGCCGTCGGTAATCTCTACTCTGATGTTCCATTCGCCATAGTCGGGCACCCACCAGTTTCTTCCCGGCTCACCTTTTATCTGCACAATCTGAGCCGAGGTGTCGATGATATGTGTGCCTCCATAATAGGGAACATAGCTGATCGCATTACCAAAGTCAGGAATGTCGAGGAAACGCATTTCACCCATATAGAGGTTGCCGCGATAGCTGAACACACCGTTGCCTTCGCTCTCCATCTCAACCATGTCCTGATTCCACAAACTCGGAGAGGCAGAACCTGTGATATAAAGATGCTCCGGAATATAGGTTTGATTTCCCTCTGTGAATACAATTGTCATATCAGACAGATTCAAAGTGGCCTTGTATCTCATGAAGGGCAGGCAGTGTTCAATCGGAAGACTCCAGAAATTGTCAAGATCGTCTCCGTTGGCACTGGTTGCCTTTTTAACGGGATACTTCTCGCCAAGCGTAACTGTCTTGTAGATCTGGCCTTCGTCGACCGATGCGGGAACATAGAACTCTGCCTCCCACCAGTTGGCAGGATATGATATGAATTTCAGCTGTTTGCGTTCATTGAAAGGCATAGCGCCCTCCCATACGAAAACATCGGTGGTTCCCTCTTCAGGATAGATATAGCTGCCGGGATTCGGAAACGCAGAGTCCCACTGACCGGTAGCGGCGCCAAGAGGAACCATCATGGGAGAAAGGTCAGCAACACGCTCGGCAGTTATTCTTTCCAGATTTCCTTCGCTTCCGAAATACATTTTCACATCCCATGTGCCGAACTCCGGCACATACCAGAAACGGTTACTGTTGACTTCTCCGATGATTGTTGCCGATGAAGCATGGGTAAGATGCCATTCCACCTCAGGCACATAGCGGATGGCGCTATCCCAGTTTTTGGCATCGATAAATTGCAGCTGCCCTTTATAGAGGTTTCCACGGTAGCTGAATACACCATTCCCTTCATTTACCATTTCTGGCGCGTAGTCGAGATTCCAAAGTCCGGGAGACGATGGCCCAACCATAAAAATATGTTTTGGCGCTGCTTTTTTCACCAGTTTCACCACCTTGCAGCCGTGAGCGGCCACCATCACCTTAAAGGTGCCGTAAACAGAGGGTTCGTCCTGATGAGCCCACAGATCGCGTACATCGCAGACTCCATAAATTCCGAGCCGGTTAAGGTCAACACTCATTTCGCGCTGATTGTCCTCACGGTTGAACATTGCAAGCACAACATCGCCGTTGCTCATTGTGCCCCACC
>CAMWTV010000283.1 GCA_947177215.1 uncultured Muribaculaceae bacterium | reverse complement strand
AACACTGCCCATTTCACAGGGCCGTCAACCACAAACAGTGCGAGAATTGCCAGAATGAGAATGAAAGAGCCCACATAGACCGGGCCGTTGGTCATAGGCTGGTCGCCGAAATATTGCGGGAACTGGCCAATGAACTGTCGTTCCTGTGGGGAAAGGTAAAGTTCGTCGGCCTTGTCTGTAAGGTCTACGCCGAGATATTGGTTGTCGCCGGCCATGGGCTTGATAGTGGCGCCACCTTTTACGTTAGGGATTAGAAGCGAGAAAGTCTCGTCGAGCCCGTAGCTCCAGGCCGTGATAGCGTCGCGGTCCATTCCGGCCTGCCGGTCTCCTGTGGCCGGGGTGAGGTCAGTTGCCTTCCCTCTCAAGGTTTCCTTTGCATATTCCCATGAGTTGTAAAGGCTCGCGGAGTTTGCTCCCACAGCGAAGGCCGCAGCCAGCACGCAGCAGAGTGTGGCCGCCACCCATGTCTTGAGCATATGTTTCTTTTTGGCGTTGACAAGCCAAGCAATAACCAGGAACGCGATCACGAAGCAGAAATAGTAAGACATCTGCGGATGGTTGCTCTGGAGCTGCAAGGCCCCGAAGAGCGCGGCAAGAGCCGTTCCGGTCAGATATTTGCCTCTATAGCAGAGCATTATTCCGCCGATTGTAGGCGGGATATAGGCGAGGGTCACAAATTTCCAGATGTGTCCTGCGCCGATGATGATGATGAAATAAGTTGAGAATCCCCATGCCACAGACCCGAACAGCGCGTAATACCATTTGAGTTTGAAGCTCAGCCCCATTATGAAGAATCCGAGCATCATGATAAAGAGAAGGTTTGCCGGGGCCGGGAGCCAGAGGGAGTAGGCTTTCGCCACCCAGTTGAGGGCGGTGTTGGCCGGATAGGAGGGGGCTATCTGGAAATTAGGCATTCCGGAGAAGAGGGAGTTTGTCCAGCGTGTTGTCTCGCCTGTGGCTTCATGGAAGGCTTTCCCCTCTTGCCCGTTGGCTATGCCTTGCATGGTGTCGTGCTGTCGAAGCACATTTCCCTCAATGTCGTCAGGGAAGAAAAACAAGAAAGCCACTACTGCAAGTAGCAGAGCAGCCATGATGGAATAGATGTAATTATTTTTCATCTTCATTCGGAAGTTGATATTGTCCTTCCCCGGCGGCCGGGAGCACATTTGATTGTGCTCCCACCGGAAAAGCGGGTTATTTGTTAACCGGGATATAAATCTGGCGGTTCATGCTCTGTTCCAAAGAGATGAGCGTCTCGGTCTCAGTGACGCCTGCGATGTGCTGGATCTGATCGTTGAGAAGCTGCATGAGGTGCTGGTTGTCCTGTGCATACACTTTGATGAGCATTGAGTAGGGGCCGGTGGTGTAGTGGCATTCCACTACTTCCGGAATTTTTTCCAGTTCTTGAACTACCTCGCGATACATTGACCCTTTTTCGAGGCTCACGCCGATGTAGGTGCAAGTGTTGTAGCCAAGCGACTTGGGATTGACTGTGTATCCTGAGCCGGTGATTACTTTCATCTCAATCAGGCGCTGGATGCGCTGATGGATGGCGGCTCTTGAAACGCCGCATTCAAGTGCAACATCTTTTGATGCTATGCGGGCGTTCTTCATGATGATGTTTAGAATCTTTTTGTCTAAGTTGTCGATACGGTCCATGGTTAAAGATTTGTGTTGGTTTTGCAAATTTATCACAAAATTTGAAAATAAGCAAAAATATTAACGGTTTTTTAGCATTTTGTTGACTTAAAAGGGTCAAAACATCTATTTCACGGCTCTTTTACATGGTTTTCGGCAATCTGTCCTTTTGTCACGGGCGTTCTGTGCGGGAGCGGGCGAATGCCGATGCGATGGAGGCGGCCGCAAGCCCGATTATTGTGACCGGGGCAAGGGCTATGAGCACGTCGCCCCATTCCACAGCCACCGGATAGGCCGTTATTATCATGGCCTCGGGGTCGCCTCCGAGCTTTATAAGCCCGAAATGCTCTTGAATGAGGCAGAGCGCAAGCCCTGTGATTATTCCGGCTATCCCGCCCGACATGCTCACATACATGCTCTCCCACCAGAAGGTAGCCCCGATTGATTTGCGCGACATGCCCAAGGCCGAAAGAGTGGCCATTGAATGTTGCTTCTCGATTATGAGCATGCAAAGTGTGCTGATTATATTGAAAGAGGCAATCATCAGGATGAAGATAAGGAGCAGGAATGTGACCCATTTTTCAATTTCCACCATTCTGAAGTTGGTTTGCTGCTGCCTTGCGCGGTCTTTTGCCACGGCATTGGGGCCGAGGCTGAGCGCTATGTGTGAGGCGAGGGCGGTGAGGTCGGCTCCCGGAGTGGCTTTCACTTCAAGCTGAGTGGCTTCGGTGGTGTATTGAAAGAGGTTGCGGGCTGTGGTAATGTCGCAAATCACCGTGTTGCTGTCATAGTCGCTTTGCATTGCCTGGAATATTGCCGCCACGCTCACGGAGTCTGTCAGGAACGACGACATCGGGTTTGCCAGGTTCACTCTTCCCTCGCGCCGTGGCGCGAAAAGAAGGAGAGTCCCCCCGGTGGCATATATTGCCAGCTGCTGTGCGGTGCCTACCGACGCCACGGCGCCGGCCGGCGTGAGGTCTTTCATTTTTGCCCCTTCGAAAATTATGGAGTCGACAGATGTTATGCGTGCGTAAGCCTCGGGGTCTACGCCTCGCAGCGTGACGGGCATTTCGCGTGATTCGGAAATGGCCAGGGCATTGTCAACCACCGCCGGCATGACCTCTTCCACGCCGGGCATATCTGCGACAATGCCGGCTATAGAGTCGG
>CAMWTV010000282.1 GCA_947177215.1 uncultured Muribaculaceae bacterium | reverse complement strand
CGCGCCAGGGCGAGGCGAAATGTATCTACCACAAAAAGCGCAAGCAACCCCGGGCCATAGGTTAACTCGCGCGCATCGCCGCCGACACCGCGCGCCTCGCGGGCAACCCCGCCCTCCCCCCGTGCCTCCCCCCTAACGGACACCGTGTAGCCGTTGTCGGTTCAGGCCCCGCCTCCCTCTCCTTCGCCGGCGACATGGCCAGGCAAGGCTTCGAAGTCCACGTCTATGAAGCCCTCCACGAAATCGGCGGAGTGCTCAAATACGGCATTCCCGAGTTCCGCCTCCCCAACGAGGTGGTCGACGTCGAGATCCGCGCGTTGCAGCAGATGGGAGTGAAATTCAACACCGACTCCGTCATCGGCAAGACCCTCGGTTACGACGACCTGGTGGCCGCCGGATTCAAAGGCGTCTTCGTGGCCTCAGGAGCCGGTCTGCCACGCTTCATGGGCATCCCCGGCGAAAACTTCATCGGCGTGATGTCGTCAAACGAATATCTCACACGCGTCAACCTCATGGGTGCCGGAAAAGCCGGATGGGCCACACCCGTGATCAGAGGCAGAAACGTGGCCGTTATCGGAGGTGGCAACACCGCCATGGACTCATGCCGCACAGCCCGACGCATGGGAGCCGAAAAGGTCTACATCGTCTATCGCCGCAGCGAGGCCGAAATGCCCGCCCGCCTCGAAGAGGTGCGCCACGCCAAAGAAGAAGGGGTCACATTTCTCACGCTCCATAACCCCGTTGAATATCTCGCCGACGAAAACGGCCGTGTGCGCGCCATGCGCCTCCAGCGCATGATTCTCGGCGAACCTGACGCGTCAGGCCGACGCTCGCCGGTGCCGGTCGAAGGCGATATCGCCGAACTGCCGGTCGATCAGGTCATCGTCAGCGTGGGCGTGTCGCCAAACCCGCTCATCCCCGACAGCATCGACGGGCTCGAAGTCACCCGCAGAGGCACCCTCGCCGTCGACGACAACACCCTGCGTACATCGCTCCCCCTGATCTATGCCGGAGGCGACATCGTGCGCGGCGGAGCCACCGTTATCCTCGCCATGGGCGACGGACGCAAAGCCGCCTCAGCCATGGCCGAGGCCATCCTATCCGAAAACTGACAATCAACCCCGGCAGACAGTGTAACAATTTCCACAGCATGCCTGTCGAAAATTTATAGTTAATCAGCATTATGGCAGAACTGAACATAGGCGAGGTTTACCGCGCCCAGATGGTGCTCAAAGACGTTGCGCGCCATCCGAAGATAATCGGCCCCACAGCCCTTTGCGACACATGTCGCGTCTATCTCAAACCCGAGAACCTGCAACACACAGGATCGTTCAAGCTTCGTGGCGCCTATTACAAGATCTCACAGCTGAGTCCCGAAGAAAAAGAGCGCGGCGTTATCGCCTGCTCGGCCGGCAACCATGCCCAGGGAGTGGCCCTGGGAGCCACTCACAACGGCATAAAATCGCTGATATGCCTTCCGGCAGGGGCACCCATCTCGAAAATCGAAGCCACGAAACGCCTCGGCGCCGAAGTATGCCTCGTGCCCGGTGTCTACGACGACGCCTACCGCCGCGCCATCGAACTGCGCGACAAACACGGCTACACCTTCGTTCACCCCTTCGACGACCCCCTTGTAATTGCCGGACAAGGCACGATAGGCCTTGAGATACTCGAAGAGATGCCCGACGTCGAAGCTATAGTCGTGCCCGTAGGCGGAGGCGGCCTTGTGTCAGGAGTGGCATTCACAGTCAAGACCCTCCGCCCCGACATCAAAGTCTATGGCGTACAGGCCGCCGGAGCGCCGTCGATGGAACACTCCCTGCGTCACGGCGCAATCGAGCGCCTCGACTCAGTGGCAACAATCGCCGACGGCATCGCCGTGAAAGAGCCAGGAGTAAACACCTTCGACCTCTGCCGCCAGTATGTCGACGAAATAGTAACCGTCAACGACGATGAGATAGCCTCAGCCATACTCGCCCTTATCGAGCAACAGAAACTTGTGGCAGAAGGAGCGGGAGCCGCAGCCGTGGCAGCTGCAATGTATGGCAAACTACCCCTCGAAGGCAAAAAAGTGGTATGTCTGGTTTCCGGAGGCAACATCGACGTCAACATGCTCAACCGCATCATAAACCGCGGTCTGGCCAAAAACGGACGCGTATGCCAGCTCGAACTCGAGCTTCAGGACAAGCCCGGCACCCTCTCGGCAGTGCTGAAAGTCGTGGCCGAGCAGGGAGGCAACATCCTCGCCGTAAATCACGAGCGTGTGGGAGCTCCGACCGAAATCAACTCATGCCTGCTCCACCTCGAGCTCGAAACCCTCGACGCCCCCCACATCCTCTCCATCCGACAGGCCCTCTCCGACGCCGGTTTCAAACTCCTCTCCTGACCCCATCCCCCCTTCAATAACAAATACACGCAAGCGAGGCTACCTAACTTATTGTCAGGCAGCCTCGCTTGTATGTTGTCAACAGGGGGTCAGGTCACCTGATGCGGTCTGCCGCACGCAGCAGTTTCTCGTCGCGTCTGATTCCCTGATAAGCCATTATGGCGAAAACAATGCCACCTGCAAGCAGGAAAACACTTCCGAGCCATTCAACACTTCCGCCCGAGGTGTCCCATGTCAGAAGCACACCTGCCTCTACAGCCATCAGCACCACAAGCAGAAATGCCGAAACCTTGACAAGCGTTTTCTGACGCCGTGGATTTTTGTAAAGGAAAATCGACAGAAAAAGGAGCAACGCCGTCAGAAGGCCGACAATCATAAACACCGGCATATCTTTCGGATTCAGAAAAGTCACACTGTCTGCA
>CAMWTV010000281.1 GCA_947177215.1 uncultured Muribaculaceae bacterium | reverse complement strand
CGCCCCGTATATCTATAGCGACGGAGGCGACAACGCCTCGGCGAGCACCTCGCTTTTCGAGCGTGTGATAGAGGTGAGAGACTATAATGTGCGTGTGGGTCTGCAATACAGCTTTCCGCTTGGCGAGGGTAACGCCATGACGCTCGGCGCCGTCTATTCGCCGAAAAAAACATTTCTCGGACGCACCTACGGGGTGAAATATGACGTGACGAGCGACCAGGCTCCCGACACCATCGCCAATGTGAAGCTTAAAGACCGCGCGCAGATGGCCGAGACCTGGGGCGCCGGTATCAGTTATGACTGGCAGGGGCGTGTGTTGGCCGAGATCGATTTCACCTATCAGCCGTGGAAAGATGTGAAATTCGCCACACTCGACGGCTTCAACGATGCGGGAGCTTCGTTCGACAACCGCTGGAAAGTGGCGGCGGGCGTGCAGTTCGTGAACCGTCCGCGCGGCAGCTGGTTTCAGAAGGTGAACTACCGTCTGGGCGGATATTACAGCAACGACTATATCCGCATCGGCGACAACTCGCTGCGCGAGATCGGTGTGAGCTTCGGTCTGGGGCTCCCCGCGCCATCGTCGAAAACCATGGTGAATCTCAGCTTCGAGTACAAGAACCGCCAGGCCACCCCTTCGGCGCTCGTAAAGGAGAACTATTTCGTGGTTACGCTCGGCGTGAACTTCAACGAACTCTGGTTCTGGCGCAACAAGCTCAGATAAACCAACACGAAGCGGGCATTGGCATCGAAACCTATATCGGCAATGAGACTGCTGCCGCTGCTTATGGCGGCGGCTGTGGTGTGTCTGTGTGGCGGCGCATGCTCCGACGACCACCGCGAGACGATAGCCATCTCGGCCGATCCCGAGACATTCCCCACCATGCGCACCCTGAATGTGTCGACCCTTATATCTGATTCGGGCTACACCCGCTATCATATCACCACACCGCTGTGGCTGATGTATGAGGAGGCGCAGGAGCCCCACTGGAATTTTCCCGACGGCATGTTTATTGTCAGGTTCGACGACAATATGAATGAAGACGGCACTTTCACCGCCGATACAGCCACCTATTTCAGCGGGAAACGGATATGGCGCTTCGACCGGAACGTGAGGATGCGCAACACCGACGGCGACCGGTTTCTTACCCAGCAGCTTTTCTGGGACCAGAACGCGCGCAAAATCTATTCTGATTCGTTTATACATATAGAGCGGGCCGACCGCACCATCGAGGGCTACGGGTTCGAGTCAGACGAATCCATGACCGACTACACCATCCGCCGCCCGTCGGGCATTTTCCCCGCAGGGGCTTTCAGGCAGGGTGCGCGCAGCGATTCGGCTTCCCGCCCGGCAAACTGACACTGATCCTGATGTTATGGACACCACATGGCTTATAATAACGCTTATATCACTGGCCTTCTCGGCCCTGTTCTCGGGCATCGAGATAGCATTTGTAACGTCTGACCGCGTGCGCGTGGAGCTCGACGTGCAGAAAGGGGGGCTTGTGGGCAGGCTGCTCAATCTGTTTTATTCGCGGTCGGAGTTTTTTATCTCGACCATTCTTGTGGGCAACAACATCGTGCTGGTTATCTACGGCATGGGGGCGGCCAAGATGATAGAGCCTACGCTTGAGACGTGGTTTCACAACCAGGCTCTTGTGCTGATAGCCCAGACGCTGATATCTACCGGCATAATTCTGATTGCCGGCGAGTTTTTCCCTAAAACTATATTCCGCATCAACCCCAACCGTTCGCTGAAGGTGTTCGCCCCGCTTACAGGAGTGATATATTGTCTGCTTTATCCCGTATCGCTGTTCACCACATGGCTGTCGAAAATTCTTATGAAGATGGCCGGGGTGAAAGACAACAACGGGAAGCTCGGGGCCCTGTCGCTGGTTGACCTCAACGAGTATCTCGAGCAGACAATCGACGAGAAGGCCGACGAGAAGGCCGAGGTGGAGAACGAGGTGAAGATTTATCACAACGCTCTCGATTTTTCGACAATACATCTGCGCGACTGCATGACGCCGCGCAACGAGATTGTGGCTGTCGACATCGACACGGTGACGCGCGCCCAGCTCAGCAGCCTGTTCACCGAGTCGGGCCGCTCGAAGATAATAGTCTATCGCGGCGACATCGACAATGTGCTGGGCTATATCCACGTCAGCGAGCTGTTTATTCCCGATAAAGACTGGAAAACCTGTCTGAAAGATATTGTATATGCCCCCGAGACCCTTCTGGCAAAGAAAATGATGCGCCGGCTGCTTGCCGAGAAGCGCTCTATAGCCATAATAGTCGATGAGTTCGGCGGCACATCGGGTATGGTGACCCTCGAAGACCTGATGGAGGAGATATGCGGCGACATTCAGGACGAGCACGACGTGGAGCATCTCACCGAGCGCGAGCTTGCCCCCGGAGTGTATGAGTTCTCCGGCCGTGTTGAGATCGAATATATAAATGAGAAATATCACCTCGACCTGCCCGAGGAAGATGAATACCAGACTCTGGCCGGCTACATACTTTTCTCTACAGGCCAGATTCCGGCAAAGGGGGAGGTTATAGAGCTTGGCGCATATCGCATGGAGGTGATGGAGAAGTCGGCCAACCGCCTCGAGCTGATAAAACTCACCGCCGTTGGCTGACGCCTGTTGGCGGCATTGACTGCCGCGGGGAGCGGGGAGGTGGCGAAAATCGCTTTTTGGGGGCGCAATTGGCGGTAAATTCACAGAAGAACTGAGGGGTGGGGGTATGTTATTGTCAGTCAGTGATATATAGTGCGTTGCGCGTTTGGCGTCAAATTTTGCTGATGAAA
>CAMWTV010000280.1 GCA_947177215.1 uncultured Muribaculaceae bacterium | reverse complement strand
TCTATAAACTAAAACAGAAGATCAGAAGATGAAAACGACAAGAATACTCACACTCATAGCCATTGCGGCAACGATGCTCGTCACATCATGCTCCGGGGTGAAGAACTGCCGGGCACCGGAGCTCGACCTCCCCGATGCGATCATCGACAACTCGACCGACACCCTGACAGCGGCCGACATTGAATGGTGGAATTTCTATGGCGACAGCGCCCTTTGCGCCATAATCGGAAAGACACTCGACAATAACCGCAATCTCGCCATAGCGGCAGCTCACATTGATGAGCTCCGGCAGCTTTACCGCATAAGCCGGAGTGAAATGTTTCCATCTGTAGGAGTGAATATCGGAGCAAACCATGAAACCAACGACTATTATGCCAAAGGCTATGTTCCCGATCCGGAATTCGACATAAAGGCTTCCGTCTCATGGGAAGCCGATCTGTGGGGAAAATTCCGCTGGGGCAAGCGGGAAGGGATGGCTAAATGGCAGGCTTCGGTCGAAGACTGGCGTGCCTTGCGGATATCGCTCATTGCAGAAGCAGCCAAAGCCTATTTCAATCTTATTGCACTCGACAATGAGCTGGCCATTGTGAAACGCACTCTGATAAACAGAAGCGAAGGTATGGCCAAGGCCAAGCTGCGTTTTGAAGGGGGACTCACATCCGAACTGGTCTATCAGCAGACAAAAGTAGAATATGCCACAGCCGCGGCTATGGTGCCTGACCTCGAAAGCCGCATCGCTATGACAGAAAACGCCCTGTCGTTGCTTATGGGCGAATATCCCGGAGCAAGATTCATCGACCGCGATGACACAGAATCAGACATACAGGTCTCGGGCGAGATTCCGACAGGTCTCCCCTCCCAGCTTCTGCTTAGACGGCCCGATCTGCGGGCCCGTCAACAGCAACTGCGTGCGGCCATGTCTCGTGTGGGCATAACTTATGCCGAACGGTTTCCATCGCTGACAATATCTCTTACAGGCGGCTGGGAAAACGACGACCTGCCCGGATTGCTGAAATCTCCATTCTCATACGTGGCAGGAGCGATAACCGGGCCAGTATTCCAGTTCGGGAAAAAGAAAGCCCGATACAAAGCTGCAATGGCGGCCTACGAACAGGCTCGCCTGAGCTATGAGCAGAGGGTGCTCGAAGCCTTCCGTGAGACCAACGATGCTGTTGTGAACTACCGTAAGGCACGCGAGACAACATCGCTGCGCACCGATTCGCGTAATGCGGCACGCAAATATGTTGAGCTGGCTGAACTCCAATATCGTGCAGGCAGCATAAACTATATCGAAGTGCTCGACGCGCAGCGGCGCTACCTTGACGCCCAGATCAGCCACAGCAATTCAGTCAGAAACGAGAAACTTGCTCTGGTCGAGCTTTACAAAACACTCGGTGGAGGCTGGAAAGAATAAATCTGTAAATTTAAAAATTTCATTTAGTGATGGGATCTGAAAAGATTCCATCATTTTTATATCCATATATAAAAAATTTAAGCACACTTTTGCTTGCATTTATTAAAAACGTTTCTTACATTTGCTGTGTAAAACAAATTCCGGCTGTCTGCATTTAAATTTATACTGACTGTAGCTTATGAGCTATTTTCACAAACTAAAACCAATTTAAAGGTTAACAGCTAACAAACCAATATTATCAGATATGAGAAATTTTACATTTTTAGTCTCAGCCACGGTAGCTGCATCTATGGCATGTGCCGCCCCGATGGCAAAGAACGAGTTGAAGACTGAGGGCACAACCGCTCCTAAAGTTACGGTCAGCAGCCTCAATGGCAAAACATCGTCTGCAAAAGTTCAGAACAAACAGTCAGCAGCCATGAAAATGGCCAGGAGCCAGCACAAAGCGGCTAAACGCTCCGCAGCGCCCATCACCTCCGAGGTTGTCGAAGATTTTCCGGAAGGCAGTGTCAGCAAATGGTCACGTTCGTCAGAGGCTGCCGAGCTATTCTGGGGCTATCCCTATGAATATACCGATGCCGGTCTGGCCGTTGATATGGTTGAGGACAGCGACGGAAAAATCTGGATGAACCAGCCTTTTTCACAATATCCTGTTCCCGGAAAATATTATGCTGTAAAAAACGGCGACATGCTTACAATTCCCGGAGGCCAGTGCGTGATCGAGGCTTACGACTGGGACGAAGAAGAATTAGTCAACTACTATCTGATCGCCATGGAGCTTGGCGACGACGGCGAATATCATGCAGCCGACAACCTCGACTATAACCTTGTCAACGACAACGGATCCTGGAAATCTGAGAATCCGGCACTCGCCTTCGGACTGGCCTCATGGAACGAAGATAGCCAAAGCTATTCATGGGTCGGCGAATCTGAATTCAATCTGGTTTATACACCACAGATTCATACACTTCTTGAGGTTCCTGCCGACCTTTCGGTTGAGAAGTGGGCTTATGTCGATGAAGAGACCGGCGACGGATTTTTCGTAAATGTCGGAGTGAAAGATAATGTGATATATCTTCAGGGACTTTACAAAAACATTCCCGACGCCTGGATGAAACTCGCTCTTGACGGAGAGACCGCAACTTTCACAGGCCAGTTCATGGGCAAGGATATTGAAAACTATCACTACGCCTATCTGATGCCCGGACGTGTGGAAGAGGAATGGGACGAAGAGTGGGAATACTATGTGAATGTGCTTTACGCCACTGAAAAGATAGAATTCACATATGATGCCGAAAACAAGGTGCTCGCCACCGAAAGCGCCATCATATTCAGCACAGTGGCCGATGCCGTGTTTACCGTAGCAGAAGACCCCTACCTGTTCCAGCCCCGCATCGCCATTCAGAACCGCGTTGCCGGAACACCTCCCGCCAACCCCACCGACATCTATCTTTCGCC
>CAMWTV010000279.1 GCA_947177215.1 uncultured Muribaculaceae bacterium | reverse complement strand
GTGTGCTGCCGCGCGGCCTACGGCGTTCATTGTGAGTCCGCAGAACAGGAAGGCCATCATCGATCCGATAAACATGCCGGAGAGCACTTTGGGGTTCATGAGGTTTACGTCGAAGTAGTTCATGAAATCGGTGAATGTGGCTTCGTGGATAGGCTTGCTGAGATCGCCGAGGTTTATGGCTGTCTGGCCAAGGCGAACGAGGCCGATGCGAATCTCTTCGATGTATGAAGCCAGAAGGGCGAGGCCGGTGAGGGCTGCCGATCCGATGGCGAAGCCTTTTCCGGTGGCTGCAGTGGTGTTGCCGAGCGAGTCGAGGGCGTCGGTGCGGCGGCGCACTTCTTCACCGAGTCCGCTCATTTCGGCGTTACCGCCGGCGTTGTCGGCGATGGGGCCGTAGGCGTCGGTGGCAAGTGTTATTCCGAGTGTCGAGAGCATGCCGACGGCTGCTATGCCGATGCCGTAGAGGCCCATGCTGACATTGGCGAAGTCAAATCCGGAGGCGAGCCAGTAAGAGAGGATGATGCCGACAACAACCGCGAGCACAGGAACGGCTGTGGAGATCATGCCGAGGCCTATGCCTGAGATTATGACTGTGGCGGGGCCTGTTTTTCCGCTCTCGGCGAGTTTGCGGGTGGGAAGGTATGACTGCGAGGTGTAGTATTCGGTTGAGCGTCCGATCACAATTCCTACAAGCAGACCGATAACCACGGCGAACGAGATGTTTACCCAGTTGTCGAGCTGGAGCACCCAGAGGATGAGGAATGTGGCTGCCACGATGAGGGCGGAGCTGAGGTTTGTTCCGAACGCCAGCGAGTTAAGCAGCTGTTTCATCTTGGCATTCTCGTTGGTTTTCACCGAGAAGATGCCGATAATTGAGAGTATGATGCCGACTGCCGCGATGAGCATTGGGGCAAGCACGGCCTTGAACTGCATTACTGTGTCGCCGGAGGCCATGTAGGCTGCCGCTCCGAGAGCTGCCGTGGCGAGGATCGATCCGCAGTATGATTCATAGAGGTCGGCGCCCATTCCGGCAACGTCGCCCACATTGTCGCCCACGTTGTCGGCTATAGTGGCGGGGTTGCGCGGGTCATCCTCAGGAATTCCGGCTTCAACCTTGCCCACAAGGTCGGCTCCGACGTCGGCGGCTTTGGTGTAGATGCCACCGCCTACACGGGCAAACAGGGCCTGTGTGCTCGCACCCATTCCGAAGGTGAGCATTGTGGTGGTTATCATGCAGAGTTTGGCGGTAGGAGTGGCGGGATCGTCGGGAACGAACCAGTCGAGAATCAGATACCAGAAAGAGATGTCGAGCAGGCCGAGACCTACCACAACCAGGCCCATGACGGCGCCGCTCCGGAAGGCAACGCGCAGACCGCCGTTAAGCGATTTGCGGGCGGCGTTGGCTGTGCGCGCCGAGGCATAGGTGGCGGTTTTCATTCCGAGGAATCCTGACAGGCCTGAGAAGAAACCTCCGGTAAGGAATGCCACCGGAACCCATGGGTTCTGGAGATCGAACCCGTAGGCCATGATCGAGAAAAGTACCACAAGGCCGAGGAACACCATTCCTACGATCTTGTATTGCTGTTTGAGATACGACATCGCTCCCTGACGCACATAGGAGGCGATTTTCTGCATTGTGGGGGTGCCTTCGCTCTCGCGCATCATCTGACGGTAGAAGAACCATGCCAGAAGCAATGCTATGAGTGATGCGGCGGGCACCAGCCAGAAAAGCATTTTTTCCATGTTGTTAGTTGTTTAAGGTAATTGAAAATTCAGTTATAAGGGTTATGTTAAAAGGCCTGAAATATTTGGGCAATTTAACTGTAACACTACAAAGTTAATGAAAAGTTTTGGGAATGAAATAACCGATGCTGCATGAATTTTGAATTTTCAATGCGGCATCGGTCAAGGGGGTTATTTGAAAACGGTTGTGTTGAACCAGCTTTCAAGCAGCCAGAGCATCTGGTTGTGGTAGGTGAAGCGGGGATTGAATCCGAATCCGTGTCCTCCCGTGGGGTAGATGTGAAGTTCGGAGGGAACTTTGTTGGCGGTGAGAGCCTGATAATAGCGGATTGAGTTGTCGGGGTGTACCACATCGTCGTCCTCGCATGTGAAGATGAATGCCGGAGGTGTCTGAGGTGTTACCTGAAGCTCGTTTGAATAGAGAGTCTCGAGTGCCGTGGAGGGCTCGGTGCCGATGAGGCTGTCGTGTGTTCCCATATGGGTGATGGCTTTGTCCATCGTGATCACGGGATAGATGAGAATCTGGAAGTCGGGACGTGACGACTCTCCATAATGGGTGGCCATTGTGGAGGCGAGGTGGCCGCCTGCCGAGAAGCCCATGACTCCGGTGTGGCCTGAAGGGATGCCCCACTTGGCGCTGTTCTGACGCACGCATTCGATGGCTGCGGTGCAGTCGGCCAACGGCACGGTGTGGCGCTGGCGCGGAAGGCGATAGACCAGCACAGCCGTGGCTATACCCCGGTCGGTGAACCATTCCACCCAGTTGCGGCCTTCGTTTTCGACCGATACGAAGCCGTAGCCTCCGCCGGGGCACATGACCACGGCGCCGCGGGTATCGCATTTTTCGGGAAGATAGACTTCGAGGGTGGCTTTTTCCTCAGGTTCGCTGTTTTCAGGCCTGAGATCGACTGTGACGGGTTTGATGGCATTGACGCATAGGGCGGTGGCTGCCAGTGCCACAGTCATGAGGAAGTTTTTCATCGTGTAGTTGTTTGGTATGTTGTTTTGTCTTGTTCTGTCATGTTTCAGAGGCCACTGACCGGAACCGATTCCAGGCGGATGCGCGACGGGTGAAGCAACGGGGTGGTTACCTTCAGGATTATGTCGCCGGCTTCGGTTGTAGATTTTATCACGGCCAAAG
>CAMWTV010000278.1 GCA_947177215.1 uncultured Muribaculaceae bacterium | reverse complement strand
CATTGATGGTGTGCACAACATTAAGGTCTCCGCAAATAACTACCGGAGTCTCTGCTGAAATCTGCTTAATGAATTCCATGAACTGTGTATCCCATGTCTTCCGAAGCTGTTCGGCATTGGCAAGCGTGGGATTATTGAACGGGACATAAGCGTTGACCAGAGAGAAGCCCTTGCATTGGAAAACCTGCAAATGGCCCTCGCTGCTCAATTCCAGCGTTTGAATCCGCTTCGGGATTGATAATGACGAAAAGCGAGAGCCCACATCAGCCGAAATCTTGGTGTAAGTGATAACGCCGCTCCACGTTCCTGAATCTATGGGCTCATAAAGCATACGGTAGCCCTCAATTTCGAACTGATCTCGTCCGGAATTACACCGAACCTTTTGCAGGCAAACGAAGTCGGGGTTGTAGGTTTCGATGAGTTGCTTTAATTCGTCGAACCGATTCTTTAATCCGTTGATATTCCAGCTGATGATATACATTGTTTAGCTCCAGTGGCTGAGGTTGTTGATTTGCTATGATTGCCCAAAGAAGATGTTTGCAAAGGTAGAGAAAAATTGTGTTTTTTTTCGTACATTTGCGTTGAATAAGTAAACTTAAAAATCGGAACGCTATGAATTTACCGTGGTACGTATATTTACCCGTTTTGGCTGGAATAGCAGGTGGTATTGTAGGTGGCTATTATTACAGAAAATATAACCGTGACAAAAATGGATAAGTAAGATTTAAATTCAGCCGACAATTAGCAAATGAATATCGTTGGCATAAATTAAAAGCTAATTCTTGCCTAAACTAAACAAGCACAATCAACTCACAGTCGGTTTCGCAGGTTTTACAGGGCGTGCGGTTGTTTAGCGGTGGCAGCGCATGTTGTGAATGTCTGGGGATTTGTGTAAATTTGCAGGTCAAAGTTGTTGCGACAGACTCGCAACGAAAATATAACGCCAATAACACCACCTAATATAATGGGATTTTTTAATAAGCTTTTCTCAAAAGAGAAGAAACAGACTCTTGACAATGGTCTGGAACGAACAAAGCAGGGTATTTTCAGTAAGATTACCAGAGCTGTTGCCGGAAAATCGAAAATCGATGACGATGTGCTTGACAATCTCGAGGAGGTGTTCATTACCTCTGATGTGGGTGTTGAGACTACCCTGAAAATTATTGACCGAATTGAGAAACGTGTTGCGCGTGACAAATATGTGGGGTCGTCGGAGCTGAACTCCTTATTGTGTGAGGAGATCTGCGAATTGCTTGCCGAGAACAACAATGAGTCGGCTGATGATGATTTCATGTTGCCTGCGGGTAACCGTCCTCATGTAATTATGGTGGTTGGTGTTAACGGTGTGGGAAAAACTACCACAATCGGAAAGCTGGCGGCTCAGTTCAAGGCGGCCGGAAACAAGGTTATGCTTGGGGCAGCCGATACGTTCAGGGCAGCCGCTGTAGAGCAGCTTGACATATGGGGAGAGCGTGCCGGAGTTCCCGTTGTAAAACAGAAGCTTGGGAGTGATCCGGCTGCGGTTGCGTTCGACACTCTCCAGTCGGCCAAAGCCAATGATGTAGATGTGGTGATAATTGACACTGCCGGAAGGTTGCATAACAAGAAAGGGCTAATGGATGAGCTTTCCAAAATACGGAATGTCATGCAGAAGGTTGTGCCTGACGCGCCCCATGAGGTGTTGCTGGTTCTTGACGGATCTACCGGTCAGAATGCGTTTGAGCAGGCCAAACAGTTTGTGGCCGCAACCAATGTGAATGAACTTGCCATAACGAAACTTGACGGCACTGCCAAAGGTGGTGTGGTGATCGGCATTTCTGACCAGTTCAAGATTCCGGTAAAATATATCGGCCTTGGCGAGGGGATCAACGACTTGCAGGTTTTTCACAAAAAGGAATTTGTTGAATCTCTTTTCGGCAAAGAGTCGCGATAATAGAGTTGCTTGGAAGGCGCATCTTGTTAAATAAATACGACACAGGTCTTGGTAACGGTAAAAGTCATAACATTAGGCTGCTCAAAGAATCTCGTTGATTCGGAACGTGTTCTCAAAATGCTTTCGGATGCCGGTTTTAATGCTGTGCATGAAGGCGATGATGACGCGGATATTGTGATTATAAACACCTGCGGTTTCATTGGAGATGCAAAAGAGGAATCGGTTAATACGATTCTTGAATTTGCAGCGGCTAAGAATGCCGGAAGCCTCAAGGAGCTGTATGTTATGGGTTGCCTGTCAGAGCGCTATCGCAATGATCTCGTTGCCGAGATTCCCGAGGTCGATGCTTTTTACGGGAAGTTTGACTGGAGCGGGGTGGTAGAGCGTCTTGCCAAGAAGCATCTTCCGGCCTGTGGTTATGACCGAAAGATTACCACACCGTCACATCATGCCTATCTGAAGATCTCAGAAGGCTGCAACCGGTTTTGTGCGTTCTGCGCGATTCCGCTGATTACCGGAAGGTATAAATCACGTCCCATTGAAGAGGTCGAGAACGAAGTGCGCATGCTTGTTGCGCGCGGCGTAAAAGAGTTCAATGTCATTGCCCAGGATCTTTCGGGCTATGGCCAGGATATATATGGAGAGCAGAAACTGCCGGAACTTATCGACAGAATTTCGGCGATAGACGGAGTAAAATGGATCAGGTTGCATTATGCGTATCCCGCGCAGTTCCCATATGAGATTCTTGATGTGATGGCATCGCGGTCGAATGTATGCGCCTATCTTGACATCGCATTGCAACACATATCAGATAGAGTGCTCAAGAATATGAGACGTCATATTTCGGGCGCAGAGACGAGGGAGCTGCTTGCCGAGATGCGTCGCAAAGTGCCGAATCTGCATATACGGACTACTCTTATGGTCGGATTTCCGGGTGAGGAAGAATCTGACTTCAATGAGCTGATGGAGTTTGTCAAGGAGCAGCG
>CAMWTV010000277.1 GCA_947177215.1 uncultured Muribaculaceae bacterium | reverse complement strand
TACCCATACCTTCGGCGCTGATGCGGCCGGCAGCGATGCCGTAACGCTTTACAAGCTCCTTCTTGACAGCCTCGGCGCGACGCTCGGCAAGCTTCTTGTTGAAGGCAAGCGAACCGTCTTTCGAAGCATATCCCTTTACAGTGACTGTAGCATTGCCGTTCTCCTTGAGCTGATCGGCAGTCATTGCGAGGTTGGGCTGCTGGTTGGGCTGAATGTTGGCCGATCCGCAGCTGAAGAACACATAACGGATGTTGTTGAGATCTTTCACCACCTTCTCTACCACCGGAGGCCTGCGGTTGCATGCGTCAAGCTGTGCCTGCATGTCGGCTATCTGAGCCATCAGCATGGCGTTGTTGGCTCCGCTGGCGTCAAGTTCCGCACGCAGAGCGTTGATCTGGGCATTGAGGGCGTCGATCTCGCTCTGGTCAAACGGCGTTACAACCACAAAATGGTGCGTGCCGTTGGTGTTGCCGAAATGATATGTTATGCCGGCTTCCAGCTCAAGAGCGCTGTAATTCTTGTCATACTGCGCGGCATATCCCATTACGTTCTCCTTTACCGAGCCGTTCATGTTCCAGATATAGGCCGGTTTGAACGCCAGAGTCCATGCCTTGGCCTTGCCGAGGTTAAAGTTGAAATTAAGCCCGACTTTAGTGCCCCATGAGTCACCGTCGTCGCTGACCATATGAGGATAGTAGGCATGCAGCCATCCGCTTCCGGCAACCAGTTCAAGCTCGAACACACGCGGAGCGCCGGCATAGCCTGCGAAGGCGTTCATCAGATTCACGGCTCCGAACACACCGACATACTGGTGGTCGAAAACATTGGCTGATTTCACAGAATACCACGACGAAGTGTTAACGCTCCACTCACCTTCCACTCCGATTCCGAAGACCGGAGTTATCTGCTTGCGCAGTTCGGCGCCTATAACACCACGTGTATCTTTCCAGAAACCGTTGTCGTTTATCCCTTTGGCAGGCGAAACCGACCCACCTTTAAGGGTGAACGACCAGTTGTCGGTAAACTTGCTTCCGGCAACCGTGGTCTGCGCCTGCGACGACACAATGCCCAAGGCTATGGCCGCCAGTAAAATTGCCTTTCTCATATCTTTTGTCTGTTAGTTTTTTTGTTGTTGATGATATATCGTCTACAAAGATAAAACATTTTTAACAATTGTGCAAATTTCCGGCTCTATCCGAAGAGACAACTGCAACACCACCTCCACCCAACCATAGCCACATCAAGCGTTTATACGCTTTTATTATTCTTAACATCTATTCAATCTTAAGAGTTTACCTGATTCTTTCTGAATCTGTAAAGCACAATCCTGTTGCGCTCTTTTATGCCGCGTTGAACAGGGAGCCTTAACTCTTCAAGCGAATAATCGCCGGCCGATTCCCTGAACAGGTCTTCATCGCGCCGGTTCACTATCACATAGCCTTCATCAGCCCGGCAACCGTCAAAGAGCCTCACCTTGTCGTCAAGATAATAATTGACTGTATAGAAACGCGCCAGACGCTGCCCCTTGAAAGAATAAACCTCTGTGTCGTGTCCCGCAATCCTACTTATCTCTCCGGCTATCGGCTTCTCGCTTTTATAATTCATCGCGGCCGGCAACACTGTGGCCTGCACAAGCCAGTAGAGAAACATGGTATAGACAACCGTACGGCCGAAACAATCATCAGCCCTGCCGCTCAACAAACGTTTCGCAAGCAGCAACGCCGCTCCGATAACCAGAAACCACAACACCGCAGGCCATAAACGGTAGGCATAGGTTCCCATCTCCCCGGAAATGCACTCCAGGGCCGCATTTCCCGACACCGGAATCATCCCGCCGGCCAACAGCCACACGGCCACCGCCGCCAGAAAACCAACCACACAGATAGTCCAGCAATATGCCTTGACACACCATTTCCCGCCCCGTGCAAGCCAGCGCACGTAAAGCGCGGTAAAATAGGCCATAAACGGATAAACCGGAAGCAGATAGACACTGCGCTTGCTCTTCGGAATGCAGTAGAACACAAAAACCAGCACTGCCGCAAGCAACGAAAAAAGCTCGATTGGATCCATCTGCCTCACACGCTTCCACCACCCTTTCGCCGCACTACGCCACGACACACTCTTCCATGGCAGCACAAAAAGCGACAGAAGCAACAGCAGGCTGTAAGGAGCGAAGCCCCAGGCCTGCGACACGAAATTATACCACACCCCGTTCTCATGCGATTCATAGCTCATCGTGCCAGTGAAACGACCGAAATTCTCCTCCATCGCCAGCCTCAAAAACTCGTCGCCACCTTGAAGCCACGCGGCATAATACCACAGCAAAGGCACAGCGAGCGACATCAGGGCGGCGATGCCGACACTAAAGGTCGTCGGCCAGAAACGGTTGCCGCGCATCAGGCGGAACACCCATATAACCATCGAGGGGAGCAGCATTCCAACAGGGCCTTTGGTGAGCACACCTCCGGTCATAAGCAGCGCTGCAACGACCGACGGACGCCATGTGCCCTCGGGATGTTTCTCCCATTGGCGGAAATATGCAAACATCGCAGTGACAACAAACATTGTCAGGAGCATGTCGACCCGGCAGATGGTCGATGACCGGAACACCTCGACCGAAGTCGCAGTAATAAGAGTCATCATGGCGGCGAGATTCAGCGATGTGCGCCGGGCATAAAGCCTGAAACAGCACACAAGCATCACTACAGCTGCCAGAGCCGACGGCAGCCGCGACAGGAATTCGGTTACAACCCCTCCGTTCAGCCATCCCAGAGCGGCCACACACCATGCCAGCATAGGCGGTTTGTAGGGTATGTCGGCGCCGAAGCTCACCGGCAGTATCCAGTTGCCCTGCTGCAGCATCGACACCGCCACGATAGCCTCGCGCGGCTCACCTTTTGTTGTAAACAGATTCTCCCCAAGGAAAGG
>CAMWTV010000276.1 GCA_947177215.1 uncultured Muribaculaceae bacterium | reverse complement strand
TAACAATTTCAACTCTGGTATCGGATTCCTGCTGACATACGACAGCCGCGACATTCCTGCCAATGCCTATCGGGGCATGTATCTTGATTTCCGGGGAATGATGTACACCAAATTACTCGGAAGTGACAAGAACTTCTATCGCCTGGAAATAGATTACCGCCAGTATAAGAGTGTAGGCAACCGGAAAGTCATCGCCTGGACAGCACAAAGCAAGAATGTCTTCGGACATGTGCCTCTGACACAATATGTGCTTACCGGAACTCCATTCGACCTGCGCGGATATTACATGGGACAATATCGCGACAAATCTTCGCACATACTCATAGCGGAGTACCGTCAGATGATAAATACGGATAAAAGCACGAGATTGAAACGGCTGATCAGCCATCTCGGTTTTGCAGGCTGGGCAGGATGCGGCTTCATGGGGCCTACTCCTGGAAAAATAGAAGGTGTATTGCCCAATTATGGTTTAGGACTGCGCATCGAAGTACAACCCCGTATGAACGTACGCCTCGAACTGGGGAAAAACACAGTCAATAATCAGACGCTTTTCTACTTTAACATAACAGAAGCGTTCTGACGATGGGCAGACGGCATTCCGGAAGGTGTGTCATAATGCTCGAATTGAAAGGATCACCCCTGTCACAAATAGCTGTGGCAGGAGTGATTTTCTTTAAAAAGGCGTTTTGACACACCTTCCATCCGCATAAATCAGGCAAAAATATCGCTTCGTTGAATGTAAGCTATCACATCACCCTTGTTCACCTTATCGCCTTGCTTGGCGCATATTTCCACTACGCGCCCGGTAAAGCCGGTGAATATCTTTTCATATTCGCCCCACGGGGTAGAGAGATAACAGAAAACTTCGTCATGCTGGTATTTACGACCGATGAACGGTGCTATCGAAGGACCTTCGACCGAGACCTCCCACAACACCTGCCCCTTCTCCGGAGCGATAATAGGATCTGCCTTGGCACGCTTCATTTTCCGGATTTCTTCTTCCGAATAGCCGCTCTTTGCCATGAAAGCATCCTTGACACGCAATAATTCATCTTCAAAACGCTTCTTGGCAACCCCTGATTTGTAATCGCGGTATTGACGGTCGTGCATAGCGAGCTCAAAAAGTTCTTCATCGTCTTCGCCATATTCCCAACCGTTTTCATCCATCTCCTTTCGATAGTCATCCAGTGCATCCGGATAGTTCAGCTGGGGATCCGTGTCGACAAATTCATATCCTTTCGCTTTTGCTAACTCCACAATCTCAGGAGCCAACTCACCGGGCAGACGTCCGCTCTTACCCAATATCATATCCCAGGTATGATTGTCTATCATTGTCCATCGCTCCTCACCTTTCACCAACTGCATAAGGTTCATCAATGCTACATTTTTCACATATTGGCTGAAGGGTGTCACCAGTGGTGGGTAACCCAGCTTGGGCCATACATATTCCACTTCGTCGAACAGCATCACCAACAGGTCGTCGAGACTGAGTTCCGACTTGTTCTTTCCACGCAGTATCATGTTTATGCCTGAATGCACGCCTTTCAGGTCAGCCATCATAGAGCCCATCATTCCACCCGGCAGACCACACTTCAACAGCAGAGAAGAGGTATGTTTGTTCGTCGGATCCATGAAATAGCCCAAAAAATCATCGATAAACTCCTGTGTCATGGCACGTACTTTCATATACGCTTTCATATTGATATCCGGTACCTGGAAGCCCTTATCCTTCAGCATGGCTTGTACTGAAATCACATCCGGGTGTACCTTTCCCCACGACATCGGCTCCATAGCCACATCGATAATGTCCGCCCCATTCTCGCAAACCTCAAGGATGGAAGCCATCGCCAAACCCGGGCCGTTATGGCCATGATACTGGATGATCACTTCCGGATGCCTCTCTTTGATGGTCTTCGTCAGACAACCCAACATTCCCGGACGCCCGATTCCTGCCATGTCTTTCAGACAGATTTCGGGTGCTCCTGCCTCTATCAACTGGTCGGCAATGCGGGCATAATACTCCACCGTATGCACAGGTGAGTAAGTGATACACAACGTAGCTTGCGGCATCATTCCTGCCTCCAGCGCGTATTTGATGGAAGGAATAATATTCCTTGTCTCATTTAGTCCACAGAAGATACGTGTGATATCCACCCCTTGTGCATGCTTCACACGATACATCAAGCGGCGTACATCGGCAGGAACAGGATACATGCGCAGCCCATTCAAACCACGATCGAGCATGTGTGTCTGTATACCAACCTCATTGAACGGCCGGGTAAAAGCGCGCACAGCCTTGTTGGGATTCTCACCATAGAGCAAGTTTACTTGCTCGAAAGCTCCTCCATTGGTTTCCACACGAGCAAAACACCCCATTTCGATTATCAGCGGGGCAATGCGTACCAATTGATCTACACGAGGCTGATATTTACCGGAAGATTGCCACATATCACGGTAAACAAGACTGAATTTAATTTCCTTTTTCATCGCAGTCAGCAGTTATTGGTTTAACATACATGAATTATTCAGGTTAACTTAGAGCCTGTTTAAATTTTCTTCAAAAAGTTTTTTTATTCAACTTCTTTAGAGCTTCTTTTCAGTCTGTTTTCCTCTTTTTATTCGTCACATAGCCCGCTATGCTCCTTATAAAAACAGAAAAACATCCGCAAAAAGAACTCTCAAAAGAAGGCTGAACAAAATTTAAACAGGCTCTTAACAAGTACAAATATAAAGGTTTATTCTGACATATAGACACAATTCAGCCCAAAATCTTCGCATCAAAAGATATGTTTTATATCATATTGCAATATAAAGCGGTATCCTACGATATATCCAGAGTATAGTAACTGTCCGTCCGGTCCGCGAAAATCTGTTCGCACACGATCCGGCGGAAGCTATCGATAAAAAGAGTACGCATAAGGACATACACCC
>CAMWTV010000275.1 GCA_947177215.1 uncultured Muribaculaceae bacterium | reverse complement strand
ATGCCGTTGCCCAGCGCACATTTGCAAACTCTCCCCACAAATTCGTTGACCGCTGGAACACACCCATCCTCGTGACACACGGCGAATACGACTACCGAATCCTCTCCTCACAGGGCGAAATGGCATTCAACGCAGCCATCCTGCGTGGAATACCGGCTGAGATGGTCATATTCCCCGACGAAAACCACTGGATTCTCAAACCCCAGAACGCAATTCTCTGGCAGCGCGTATTCTTCCGTTGGCTCGACCGCTGGCTCAAGCCCGGCTCAAACGATGTTACACCCGCAACAACACCGCAGCAAGCCGACATCGCCGCTCACGACAACGGCACCGAAACTGAAGTATCAGCCTCTGAAGCCTGACCTTCCCACACCCCATATAAACGGCTGTGACCAACCATCTACGGTTAATCACAGCCGTTTCTGTATCATATAAAAAACTTCAATGAACTCCGGAAATCACCTGTTTCCTCTGCAAAGTTAATGTCGGGAAACAAAACCTCGCAGACTTAAAAATTCCGGAATTTTCAGCGCAGGCGCAGATAGGCGTGGCCGAAACGTTCGGCCGCGGCACGGTCAAGTTCCTCACGGAACTCAGGCGCGGCAACCGACACAAGCAGCTTCGCACGCTCGGCATAGTTCTTTCCTCTCAGGTTCACAGCGCCATATTCAGTCACAACATATTGCGTCTGGAAACGAGTGGTCACAACACCTGCGCCCTCGGTCAGAACCGGTTTTATCTTGTTCACGCCCTTGGCCGTTTTCGAAAGCATCGCCAGAAAAGATATTCCACCCTCCGAACGCGATGCACCATAGACAAAATCATGCTGTCCCCCTATCCCCGAGAAAATCCGCGTACCGATCGAATCGGCACAGATCTGCCCCGTAAGGTCAACCTCCAGACATGAATTGATCGAAACCACCTTCGGATTCTGCGCTATCACAAACGGATCGTTCGTCCACGCCACATCCCTGAAAATAATGTCGCGGTTATAATCCATATAGTCATACAGACGACGCGATCCCAGAGCCAGCGATGCCACCGAACGCCCCGGCTCCACCTTTTTCAGCGAATTGTTTATCACACCCGATTCAAGCAGCGGCAAAACGCCGTCGGTCATTGCCTCCGTATGGAGTCCAAGATTCTTATGGTTCGACAACGCACGGATAACCGCGTTCGGAATCCCCCCCACACCGATCTGAAGCGTGGCCCCGTCGGGAATCAGTTCCGCTATATATCCACCGATCTTCAGTTCCTGCTCGGTCGGAACCGCCGTAGGCACCTCAACCAGCGGATCGTCACACTCCACGGCAGCATCAATCCGGTCGATATGTATCACAGGGTCACCATACGAAAAAGGCATCGCACGGTTTATCTGCGCTATGATCACACGCGCACATTCCACCGCCGATGTCGCCAGATCAGCGCTGACACCAAACGACACATAACCCTCCTCATTCGGCATCGAGCAGTTTATCATCGCCACATCCACACGGCATGTCCCGTCGCGGAACAGCGCCGGCACCTCACCGAGAAACCGCGGAATAGCGCCACCATAACCCTGCGCGATATAGTCTCTGACCGAATTTGACACAAAAAACGAATCAACAAAAAACGAGTCACGATACTCACTGCGGGCATATGGAGCCGGCCCTCGGGCCACAGCGAAAGCGTTATAAACCGTCACATTCCTGAGCTCTCCCGCCCGGTCGGCCATAGCCTGCGACAATATCTCTGGAATCGAAGTGCTTCCCTGTATAAACACATGGTCGCCGCTCTTTATAAGTTTTACCGCCTCGGCGGCTGTAGTGAAATTAGCCATAGTCAACAATACGAATAATCAGGTTTCATTGTGCTCTGTTTTTTCCCATGATCAATAGCGAAAGCATCCAGGCGCTCGCCAAGGCGTCTGAAACAATCCTCGTCGGTAAGCATAGGCACACACACCCTCACCCCCTGCTGAAGCGAACCTGTCGATTTCAGCGAGATGGTTGAAATTCCGTAGCGCATAAGCTCCTTCTGAAGCTCACCTCCCGCCATGCCGTCATAGCTCACCGTAAAAAAGAAACCGTCAGAAATCGGCTCGCTCCCGTCATGACTGTAAAGAATCGAGAATCCGGCCCCGGTAAAAAGCTCCTTCGCCCTTTTGCCACGGCGCCCGTATTCCGAGCATACCCCTACAAAATCAAGCTTACCATCGGTCGCAGCCCCAAGCATGGCGGCAAGACCATACTGTGCCGAATGACACACCCCCGACGAAGCCACATAAAGAACTCCGTAGACATAAGCGTCTCCATACGATGGAACACCGTAGAAATCCCTGTAAAAGTCATATTTTCGGTCATAAACCGCCTCGCTCATGGCCACCAACGCAATCCGCTGCCCCGCATAGCTGAATATTTTCGAGGCTGAAAGCATCAGAATGTAATTGTCGGTATAGGCAGCTACAGTAGGAATAAACGGCTCACAATGCGGACGCCCGTAACCATGACGGAAATCCATCCCCATATAGGCATGGTCTTCTATCACCACAACATCATGGCGAGTCGCCATCCGCCCGATAATCTCAAGCTCCTCATGAGTCATATTAGTCCATGCCGGATTGTTCGGAGTCGAATATATCATTGCTGTCACTCGCCCTTCGCTTAGAATCTCTTCCAGCCTCGATTCGAGAGCTTTCCCACGGCACTCATAGATGTCAAGCGACTGCTGCCTGAGCCCTATCACAAAAGCCTGGTGATGCTGGGCCGGAAAACCCGGGTCAAGAAACAGAACAGTGTCACGCCCCTCGAGCCGCTGGCTCATCATAAGCATCGTCGTGAAACACCCCTGCATCGAACCCACCGTGGGCACAATGCAGCGCGCCGGCACATCGACATTCATAAACGCCTTTATGAACTCCGAGCCATTACGTTTCAGCTCAGGAATCCCCGTGATATTAGGAT
>CAMWTV010000274.1 GCA_947177215.1 uncultured Muribaculaceae bacterium | reverse complement strand
CCGCAACCTGTTCTGGATCGGCGGCGACGGCAACGGAATCAATTACTGGTCATACACATCTCAGTCGATATGCCGGCTCGCGTGCCCTCAGGCGCCGATGCTACGTTTCATTCATGCAATCGTAGAGATCGGCGACGAACTGTGGGCAGCCACCGTAGGCTATGGTGTGTTCCGGCTTAAACTCTCCAGCTCTGCCGATAAACCGGAGGTAACCGACGTGGCACAGATGTTTTACACTCCCGACCAGCCGCGGCTCAACCAGTTTTTCGCCATAGCCGCCTATAACGACACTATAGTGTGGATAGGCAACCGAGGCAACGGTCTGTATCGCTACAACCGCCTCACCGGCAAGCACTCGATAATTGAATTCAGTGCCGAAAAAGGGTTGCTCAACAACGACATTCTTGCTATCGGACACATAGCCGGACAGAAACCCATATATCTCGGCACAAGCCTCGGACTGCTCGAGATGGCCGATCCTGAATCACCCCACCCCACCGTGCGCCATATCGACACAGGTGCGACAAACACGGTCAACACCGTCCACGCCATTGCTGCCGACAACGACGGAGACCTGTGGGCCACAACCAACTATGGTCTGATCCAGTACACTCCCGGCACAGAAACCATAAGCACATTCGATATAAACTCCGGAATAGGCATTACATCTTATTGCGACGGTGCCGCATTCGCATCAGCGGGAGGAGAATGCTTTTTCGGAGGAACCAACGGGATACTCGCGGTCGAACCCACCGGAATCTCTGTCGACAGCTTCATTGCTCCGGTCATTTTCCACAGTGTATCAAGCGGCAGCGGCGAATATAACATCGATCCCGACAGTCCGCTGATATTCAGCCACGACAACAACACCTTCGCAATTGAGTTCTCGGCTATAGATTATTGGCGCGGCCATGATTTCCGCTACAGCTACCGCCTGCTGGGAGCTTCCGACACATGGATCGACAACGGCAACATGTCGAGAATATCGTTCAACAATCTTCCGCCTGGAAACTATCGCCTGCAGGTGCGTTACGACAACGGCAACACCATCAGCAACATATATGAGCTTCCGGTAAGAATAACTCCGCCATGGTATGCCTCCATGTGGGCATTGGCCGCCTATATTCTTATTTTCACCGCGGCCTTCATTCTCATAATCATGACCGTGATACGCAAACAGCGCACCAAACGCCGACGCATAATCAAGGAGATGGAGCATCAGCAGAAAGAGGATATCTATGAATCGAAACTCCGCTTCTTCACCAACATAACCCATGAGCTATGCACTCCGCTCAGCCTCATTTCCGGCTCATGCCAGCGCATTCTCGACAATAAGAACCAGGATCCGTCAACCCTGCGCTTCACATCGCTAATCCAGCGCAACTCGCGCCGTCTCAACGAGCTTATACAGGAACTGATTGAATTCCGACGCATCGACACCGACCATCGCAAACCTGAAGTAGCCGAGACTGACGTATCCGCGCTGACTTCCGAGATAGCCGAGAATTTCAACATTCTCGCCGAGCAAAAACATGTAACCTACACCACCGACATCTCTCCGGCAATAACCTGGCCGACCGACCGCAGCGGATTCATTACCATAGTAACCAACCTTATCTCAAACGCCTTCAAATACACCCCCGACAACGGCACCATTTCAGTAAGCCTGAAAGTGGCCGACATATCAGGCGAAGAACGTCTCAGCATCGAAATTGCAAACAGCGGAGCGGGTATCGCGCCTGAGAATATCGGAAAAATCTTCGACCGCTACACTGTGCTTGAACGGTTCGAACGTAAAAGTGCCGCCGGTGCGATAGAGCGCAACGGTCTGGGGCTTGCCATATGCCACGGCCTCACAAAACTGCTATCGGGCAACATCAACGTACATAGCATTCCCGATTCGATGACAACCTTCAGCGTGACACTGCCGCGCATCGAAGTGACACGAACTGAAGCTTCTCAGGAGCAGTTCCGCTTCGAAGAAAAGCCGGCCGCGCCCGAAGAACTGCCGGCCATAACCGCCGACAATTTCACCTACGACAAGTCGCGCCCCACGGTCTTCATTGTCGACGACGACCGTGAGACTCTTTGGTTCATAGCCGACACTCTCAGCGACACCTACAACGTGGAGCCTTTCACTTCGGCCGAAGAAGCCCTCGAGCGCCTGCAACGCAAACATCCCGACCTTGTTATAACCGATATAATAATGGGCGACATGTCTGGACTCGATCTGACCCGTGAGATCAAAAGCAACAAATCGACCGGACACATTCCGGTCATACAGCTCTCCTCGCTCCAGACCGACACCGACAAACTCAAAGGGCTTGAGGCCGGAGCCGACATGTATGTCACCAAACCTTTCAATGTCGATTTCCTGCGCTCGGCTGTGGCCAACCTGCTGCGCCGCGACACAAACCTTAAAGACTACTACGAATCGCCCCTGAGCGCCTTCGAACTTACCGACGGCAAACTGCTCCACAAAGAAGACAAAGCCTTTATGGAGCAGATGATCAAGATAATCCACGACAATATAACCAATCCCCTGCTCTCCACACAGTTTGTGGCCGACCAGCTCAAGCTGAGTGTGCGCAATCTTTACAGGCGTCTTGAGGGGATAACCGAAGAGACTCCCACAGTAATAATCAAAAAAGTGAGGCTCAACATTGCCCGTCAGCTGCTGGTTAAATCCAACCTGTCGATCGAAGAGATTATCTACAAGGCCGGATTCAACAACCGGGGCACATTCTTCAAGCTTTTCTCGGCAAACTTCGGATGCACACCGCGCCAGTATCGCGAATCAAAGATGTCCGACGCCAAAGAGTCGCTGTCGACCAACTGAAAACAACAACCGTTCATCATATAAAAAATGCGACAAGCCTGCCGACGGGCAGGCTTGTCGCATTTTTTATGTCCTGATAAGTAACCGGTCTGAACTCCTCCTTAAG
>CAMWTV010000273.1 GCA_947177215.1 uncultured Muribaculaceae bacterium | reverse complement strand
ATCGTTGCGTCGGACATGTTTATAAGATACAGCTAATCGATAGCCGGGCGGCTTTTCGACATTGTCGTAAGTAAAATTGGGGGGTGGGTAGGGGTCGATACACTGGGCCTTCAGGAGCAGGGGCCCGGCTATGGCTGGGAGTATTCCGACCTCCGCCACAGCTACGGGGCCGGTCTTTATGCGCTTAACTACCGCGACAATGCAACCGAAGGGGCCAGGGCTGTCACAGATCCGGTGCGCCGGTTCACATCTGAGGTCGGGCGTGCTTTTACACGCAATGGTATCGAGCTGACCGACAGTGTTATGGATTCTGACAGGAATATGTCGCTTCTGCCGGTCTACATCCATCGCTCTCCTACGAAAGAAGAGATTCTCCGAGTCATGATGGAACAGAGCCATAACCTGTATGCCGAAGCTATGCTCAGAGCGCTCGCTCCCGGATCTGAATGTGAAGAGGCTTTGCAGAGAGAGGTCGACCTATTAAGCTCGCTCGGTCTTGACATGACATGTCTCAACGCTTTCGACGGCAGCGGGCTTTCACGTCAGGATGCTCTGACGCCGTTGTTCATGGCCGACATGCTTCAGCGCATGGCTGCCACTCCGTTTGCCGACAGATATGTGGCCCTTTTCCCTAAAGCCGGTCTTGAAGGCACTGTGAAGCGTTTCTTGTGCGACACCCCCCTTGAGGGACGCATGGTGCTGAAAAGCGGCAGCATGCGCGGTGTGCAGACTTTCGCAGGCTATAAGCTCGATGACTGCGGCAAACCGACACATGTTGTGGTGATCATGGTCAATCAGTTTGTCTGCAACCGCGATGCTGTCAGAAAGGCCATGACAAATATGCTGCTCAGATATTTTCCCGGTTAATAATCAACTGTAAACCCTATATAGAATGCAGAATTATGTTGACGAGATGCTTCAGCTCACAGCCGATATCGCCGAGGAGCTGCTGCTGTTGAAGGATTCAGGAGGCGATATTGCCGAAAGCCTGGTGGAGCGCACATCGCGCCTCGCAGCTCTTGCAGAAATGGGTGCCGGCTCATGTGCCGAACCGGTGCCGCAGGAGGCGCCTTCTGTCAATGCCCCGGAAAGTGCGGCTCCCGACTGCTCCGAGAATATTGTTGCTGAATCAGATCAGGTTTCCGAGGCAGAACCTGAAGAAACTGCACCTCCCGCTCCGGAAGTTGCAGTGGAGCCGGAGGCCGTTCCCCACGATAGCGAAACCGAAGCCGAGCCGACGGTTGAGCCGACGGTAGGGGCGGCCTCGGTCAGGTCGTTGCGCAAAGCTTTTTCGCTCAACGATCTGTTTTTCTACCGCCGAGTGCTATTCCGCGGGTCGCAGGAGCTTTTTAACGAGGCGCTTGAGGCGTTGTCGTCAGCGTCGTCGCCTGATGATGCCGCGGCTGTTATGCGCGACAGATTCCGCATTGACACTGAATCAGACGACGCTGTTGCTTTCATTGATCATATCACACCATTTTTAGCCTGAAACGGCATGGCAGGAAAACTTTATGTAGTGCCCACTCCGGTGGGCAATCTGGCCGACATGGCCCCCCGCAGTATCGAGATACTCAGACAGTGTGATCTCATTCTGGCCGAAGACACGCGCACAAGCGGTGTCATAGCCCGTCATTTCGGCATCACAACCCCGATGCAGTCACATCATAAGTTTAACGAGCATTCAACCACAGCGCCTGTGATTGAACGGCTGAAGGGTGGGGCCGAGATAGCGCTTGTGTCAGACGCAGGCACTCCGGGCATCTCCGATCCGGGATTTCTGCTCACCAGAGCATGCCGTCAGAACGGCATCGAAGTCGAGACAATTCCCGGCCCGACCGCATTTGTGCCGGCTCTGGTCAACTCAGGCCTCCCTTGCGACAGGTTTGTGTTCGAAGGCTTTCTTCCGCAGAAAAAAGGGAGGGCCACACGAATTGCAGAAATCGCGGCCGATCCGCGTACAACAGTTATTTATGAGTCACCTCTGAGATTGGTAAAGACTCTTGGCGAACTGGCTCTTGCCACAGGCCCCGACAGGGAGGCCTCTGTGTCGAGAGAGATTTCGAAACTTCACAACACCACACACAACGGCACCCTTGCTGAACTTGTGGAATATTTTTCTCAGAACAATCCGAGAGGTGAGATTGTTATTGTTCTGTCTGGTAAAACAGAAGACAAGGCCTCGCGCAAAGTTCACCGCAACAAGTATAAACCGCTTGACGAAACCTGCGAAGACTGAATTACTGATACGGAGTCCTGAGGGTCTGTAACCGACAGAAATATTCAACAATTTATGTATATCAGAATTATGAAAAAACTGACTTCTATTTTCATGATGGGGATGTTGGCTCTCACGGCATGCCATAACCGTCAGGAACAGACTGTTGCCGACAGCACTACTCCCACAACGGCCGATTCGCTCCGCATGGCTCTGGCCGATCAGGACAGCCTGCTTGCGCTTATGAACGATGTGGCCGAAGGCATGAGCCAGATAAAGCAGATGGAAAACATTCTCAATTCCACCAGCGATATGTCGGCTGAGTCGCGCGACAAGCGTCAGGCTATACGTAATGATATGCTTGTTATCCAACAGACCCTCCAGATGCGTCGCGACCGCCTTGCCGAACTTGAGAAAAAGCTACAGAACAGTTCGGCCAACAACGCCACTCTGCAAAAATCAATCCAGACACTCAAACAGCAGATCGCCGATCAGGAAGGAACTATCGAATCGCTGCGTGCCGATCTGTCAAAAGCCAATATCCATATTGAGAAGCTTACCGCCAATGTTGACTCTCTGAACACTGCCATGCAGACCGTGGCCGCCGAAAAAGAGACTATCGAACAGGAGGCCACTTCGCTCAACAACGAGCTCAACACATGCTATTATGCTCTTGGAAGCAAGAAAGAACTGAAAGAGCACAAGCTTATTGAATCAGGATTTCTCCGCAAAACAAAAATTCTTC
>CAMWTV010000272.1 GCA_947177215.1 uncultured Muribaculaceae bacterium | reverse complement strand
AAAGCGACCGGCCACCCCCAACAGCGGGCATTGTTCCGTCAAGCAGCCGCGGCGCGGGGGCTCAAGCCACAGCGCCGCTGAAGTGTTTTGCATGCCGGCAGGTTTATTTTGCCACGACACGCGATGTGAGTGTTGTGCCGTCGGTCATGACTGCGCGCACAATGTAGATTCCTTCAGGCAGGGCCGAGGTGCTGATTGCCGGAGCTGTCGTAGCTGTGATCAGCATGCCTGCAGTGTTAAACAGTTCGGCCTTGACGCATCCTTCGGGCAGCATAATCATGCCGTCGGCAAGACGGATGCCGTTGCTGTCGGCGGCAACTGTCTGGAGAGCCAGAGGCATTCCTTTGCTGAGAGTGGCGTTGTGAAGCTGGATATATTCACCTTCGGCTGCCGCGTCGCCCTGGAGGCCGATTCTGTAACGGCCGGCATTCACAACATCGAATGCCACCTCATGGGCTACAGGAGCTCCGGCTGCGCCGCTGACTTCGATGCTCTCAACAAGAGTGCGGTTCTCCGAACCGAGAATCGGGGTGGCCGCCATCGATGAGCTGCTCTGGCTGTCTCCCTCGTTTTTCGGAGCAGCAACCGGATCGACAGTCTCGATGGTGCACAGATAGATGTGCAGGGTTTTGGCCTCTTCGCCTGTTGCAGACAGCTCAAGGTTGAGAGTCATGCTGAACGGCTCGTTTATGCGGAACGGTGGCATGTAGGTGGTCTGCCAGAAATCGCCGGTGCTTACCGGAGTGTGGTATCTGTAAAGACCTGACACCTCGTCGAACACCCATCCGCGGCCTTCCCACAGGTTGTAGGGGTCTTCGGCCGACAGGTCGGCTGTGTAGGGCAGCTCAACGGCGTCGCCGGTGGGATATGACGAATAGAACTTATAGGATGTGCCCTCCATATGGCCGTTGACCGGAGTTACCTGATAGGTGTAGAGGCCGAACGGCACATCGGCTACGGTGACATCGGTGATGCGGGCTGTGGTCTCGTCGAGTTCAACCAGTTCCTGCGGAACCTCGTAGTTGTCGGGGAGGCGCACAAAACGGTAGGTAACGTTGTCGGCATCGAAATAACCGTTGTTGAGGCCTTTCGACACACGGCCTACCGACACTTCGGGATAGCCTTCGGCATTGATCTCGTATCTTGGTGTGGGGTAGTAGGACGAGATGGCCGCCGGGATGTCGAATCCGATCCACAATGCTTCGGAAACCACGGCATCTGACTCAGATTCTCCCTCTGTGCAGCTAACTGTATAGGTGTAAAGGCCGTCGCTCTCCACGTTGTCGTTTACAACTACAGCCGCGCCGGGTGTCAGTTCGCCGTCGTAAGCCACATTTTGCGGTTCGCCGTCTTTCATCTGGCGGGTAATTATGAGCGAGCTGATAGAGCCGAGTTCAGTTCCGGTGTTGGTAACAGAGGGGAGTGTGAACTCTATTTTCGCTTTCAGGGCGCCTGCTTCGCCTGGTGTCACGGTCAGACCGCTCACCGGAGCCGGCGAGCTCGACGACTCTTCGATGGCGATGTTGCGCATGTAGATCCGTTCGGAGCTTTTGCTGATGCTTCTGAAACCGAAGCAATAGTTGCCTGACTCTTCAGGCGAGAAATAGGTTTCGACCAGATTCGACTCATTGTCGGTGGCCACGGTCAGCTGCAGAAGCACTTTCTGGGCGGCGTCGCTGGCGGCGTTGCCTGCCGTTATGGCGAAATCTTTCGCTGCCGGATCGCCCGGATATGAGCCCCATCCCCAGGGATCGTCCTCTTCTTCACATTCTGTCCATACATTCGCCGCCACGCGATATGTCTTCCCTTTTTCAAGAGCCATAGGCGCAGTTATCAGGGTCGATGTGGCCTGCGAGTAGCTTGAGCTGTTATGTGAGAGATAATTGTAATAGTATCTCCACGCATAGCTTGCATTGGTGTTGGCAAGAACATAGTTTGACAGAGTGTTTTCGCTGAAGTCGTCGTAGTAGGGGAGGCTTACCGGGTCGATAAGGCTGATTTCGGGCGAGTCGACCGAAGTTCCGGGATTGCCGTCATATTTTACGGTGACTGTGTATTTGTAGGTTCCCCCCTGCTCGATAGTGTTGTCTACATAGGGGAAGGTTTCTGCCACCCAGTCTTCTTCAAGCACTTTGTCGTCGCTCCATGAGGCATACGATCCGGAGCCTTTTATGCGGCGCACAATCTTGTAGGTTACCTTTTCAGGATTCACCCATCCCTTGTTGTAGCCTTCAAGGCGCGGGGTGAATGTCATCTCGATAACCTTACCCGAGGGGTTGGCAAGGGTGAATGTGCTTGCCAGAGGATTGTAGATTTTTACATCCTCGCCTACCCAGCAGTCGGTCGATGTCTGGGTCTCGGAGGCGCCGTTTTCGGTGAACGGAATCACTACATAATAGTAGCTTCCGTTCCCTTCGGGAAACTCTGTGTCAGTCCATGAGCCTTCCTCTCCGGGCTTGCCTCCATCGAGAGTGGCTACCAGAAAAGCGTCGCTCTTTACATCGGTTGGCTTTGAGTCTTTCTTTCTGAAGATTTTCGCCGATGTTATGTCGCCGTCGGCAAGTGTCACGCCACCTTTGGTTTTCGAAGGCCATTTCCATGTAAGCGTTGCCTCGCACTCCTCAGCCTCTTTGGCGGTGGCTTTCAGGTTCGTGACTCCGGCCGGCGTGTCGAGAATCTCATCGCAGTAAAGGGTGTAGACAAACATCTGTCCACCTTTCGATCTCGACTGGGTGCGGATGCCGATGTAGTAGTCGCCGTCGGCTGTCACGGTATAAGTGCGGTTGTAGCTTGTGGGATACTCGTAAAGCGATCCGTCTCTTTTGGCGTAGATTGAACCTGACGTGCACCATGCCGTCATGTTGGCCGGATCGGTGCCGATCATTGCCTCCGGATAATGGTCATCATTATAATCGGTGGTGTTGCAGACGAAATAGATCGAGAACTGGCTGCCGGCTTTCATGGTTACCGGC
>CAMWTV010000271.1 GCA_947177215.1 uncultured Muribaculaceae bacterium | reverse complement strand
GCGTTTATTCTTTTCGGCGGTCTGGCCAAGAGCGGCGAACTGATCATGAAACCGCTGCGCGAGGCATTCGAAAAGAGTGTAATGCCATTGTGGAGAGGGAAAGTGAAGATCATGCTTTCTGAGCTCAAAGAGGCCGATGCCGCTGTTCTCGGCGCAAGCGCGCTGGGTTGGGAAGCGAAGTTCAACACACCGCAGCCCGGAGTTCCGGCTTCGGCACCGGTGCCTTCGCCCGAAGCACAATAAGCCACGGCTTGTTTCATAAACCGAATAGCGCCCGCTTTCAGGATGCAACCATCCCGGAAGCGGGCATTTTTTATGTTCAGATTGCCTTAAGTAAGAGTTTTTTGCTAAATTTGTAGCTCAAACCAATCATAAAAAAACGATGAAACAGAAACTGCACCACGCAATGGCATTGTCGGCCCTTCTGGCCACAGCCTCAGCCACAGCGGCAGCCCCGAAACCGACCGACGGAGACAGGCCTGTGGCATATATGGTATCGGACGCACATCTCGACACCCAATGGAACTGGGATATACAGACAACCATCGGTGAATATGTGTGGAACACAATCAATCAGAATCTTTTTCTGCTGAAGAAATATCCCGACTATGTTTTCAACTTCGAGGGTGGTGTGAAATACGCCTGGATGAAGGAGTATTATCCCATTCAGTATGAAGAACTGAAAAAGTATGTGAAAAACGGCCGCTGGCACATAAGCGGCGCATCGTGGGACGCCAACGACGCTATCGTGCATTCGCCCGAATCGTTCATCCGCAATATCCTTCTTGGTCAGACATTCTACCGCGACGAATTCGGTGTGGAGAGCACCGATATCTTCCTGCCCGACTGCTTCGGTTTCGGATGGACACTCCCCACCATTGCCTCACACTGCGGACTGATAGGGTTCTCGTCGCAGAAACTCGGATGGAGACACCGCCCCTTCCACGGCGACAGCAAATATCCCTTCTCGGTAGGTCTGTGGCAGGGTGTGGACGGCTCGAAAATAATGATGACCCACGGTTTCAATTACGGACAGCGCTATGACCAGCAGGATCTGACTCATAACGAAGAGCTCCGCGGCCGCATTGCCGAGAGCGGACTTGGCGCCGGATATCACTATTACGGCACCGGCGACATAGGCGGCTCACCGACAATGAATTCGGTAGATGCCGTTACGTCAAGCATCAACGGAAACGGCCCGCTGCGCATTGTAAGCGCCACAAGCGACCAGATCTATAAAGACTACCTGCCTTTCGAGAGCCATCCGGAGCTGCCCGTTTATGACGGCGAACTGCTTATGGACGTGCACGGCACGGGATGTTACACATCGCAGGCGGCAATGAAACTCTACAACCGCCAGAACGAGCTTCTTGGCGACGCGGCTGAACGCGCAGCCGTGGCAGCGCGGATGCTTGGCGTGGCACCATATCCGTCGGAGAACATTACAAAAGCCTGGCAGAGGTTTATTTTCCACCAGTTCCACGACGACCTGACCGGAACAAGCATTCCGCGTGCCTACGAGTTCTCATGGAACGACGAGCTGCTTTCGCTCTCGCAATTCGCCGACATGACAACAGCGGCAGCCGGTGCGGTAGCCTCACAGCTCGACACCCGCGCCAAAGGGGTTGCGATAGTGCTTTACAACCCGCTTGGCCATGAGGTGACAGCGCCTGTGGAAATTTCGGTCGACGCCAAAGCCCGGCCTGCATCGGCAACCGTGGTTAACCACCTCGGTAAAAAAGTATCGTCGCAGGTTACAGGATATGCCGATGGCAAAGCTACCATTCTGGCCGAAGCAACAGTTCCGGCCAACGGATATGCCGTCTACGATGTGCGTCTTTCGGGAAAGGGTGAAAACCGCGCCACCGGAACAAAAGCCGGCTCAATCGAAAATTCGCTTTACCGCATAACCCTCGACGGCAACGGCGACATATCCTCGCTTGTCGACAAGAGAAACGGCAAGGAGCTTGTTGCACAGGGGAAAGCCATTCGTCTGGCGCTTTTCACCCAGAACCGCTCACATGAATGGCCGGCATGGGAAATCATCAAGGAGACAGTCGACGCCACCCCTGTGTCAGTGTCAGGAAACGTAAAGATCTCGCAGGTGGAGAACGGCCCGCTGCGCAGCACACTGAAAGTGGAGAAAACCCATGGCGACTCACACTTCACACAGTATATCAGCCTGTATGAAGGCGCCGCGGCCCACCGCATCGACTTCCGCAACGAAATTGACTGGAACCTGACTAACGCACTTCTGAAAGCAGAATTCCCTCTCTCGGCCTCTGACGCCGAAGCCACCTACGACCTCGGCATAGGCACAGTAAGACGTGGCAACAACACCCCTACCGCATATGAGGTGTATGCGCAGCGCTGGGCCGACCTCACCGACAAGTCTGGCAGCCACGGCGTCACGGTGATGAACGACAGCAAATATGGATGGGATAAGCCGGATGACTCGACTCTGAGGCTGACGCTTATCCATACCCCTGAAACCGCGAGGGGATATGCCTACCAGAACAAACAGGATTTCGGCCATCACAGCTTCACTTACAGCCTTGTGCCCCACAACGGAGCGCTCGACTGCACGGCAGCCTCGACCGAAGCCGACAAACTCAACCAGAAGATAAAGGCATTCGCCGTAGCGAGCCACAACGGCAGCCTGGGCAAAAGCTATTCGCCTCTGACCACCGACAACCGCAATGTGGCCATAAAGGCGATGAAGATGGCTGAAAGCACCGACGAATATGTGGTGCGCGTGTATGAGACATCGGGCAAAGAGGAGCAGACAGCCGCGCTCACATTCGCATGCCCGATACTGACCGCGTTCGAGGCCGACGGCACCGAGAAAGCCATCGGAGCCGCTTCATTCAGCGGCAACTCGCTCAACGTAAAAGTGAAACCCAACGGAATAAAGACTTTCAAAGTGAGACTCGCCACGCCCGATGTTGCCGACAACGGTCAGACACAGCTCTGTCTCTTATACCAATCTGACGCTGCCGACGAAG
>CAMWTV010000270.1 GCA_947177215.1 uncultured Muribaculaceae bacterium | reverse complement strand
ACATCGTGAGGAGCGATGATCTGGGCGCCCTCGGCCCAATATGCCGTGTAGCCGTTATATTCGTTGGGGTTGTGCGAGGCGGTGATGTTCACGCCGCTCTGGCATCCGAGATGACGGATGGCGAATGAAAGCTCGGGAGTAGGGCGGAAACTGTCGAACAGATATGCCTTGATGCCGTTGGCCGAGAAGATATTGGCTACAATCTCGGCGAACTTGCGCGAATTGTTGCGCACATCGTGACCTACCGCTACAGAAATCTGCGGCAATTCCGGAAACGCTTCCTTGAGATAATTGGCAAGACCCTGGGTGGCGGCTCCTACGGTGTAGATGTTCATGCGGTTGGTTCCTGCACCCATGATGCCGCGCAGACCGCCTGTGCCGAATTCCAGATCTTTGTAGAACGACTCGATCAGCAGGGTTTTGTCTTCCGATTCAAGCATCTGCTTCACCTCGGCTCTTGTGGCCTCGTCATATTGGTCTGAAAGCCACATGGTGGCTTTTTCTTTTACTTCTTTGAGTAATTGCTCGTTGTCCATACTTTGGTGTAAGGTTATTGTAAGGTGTTAGTGTATTTTCGGTTGATATAGTTCAGATCCGGCATCTGCCGTTTGGAGTGCCGCATAGTTAAAGCAAAGATAGGGCAATTTTTCCTAACAGGCAAACTTTTTTAAAATTTAGTTAACTGAGAATATGCCTTGCGGTTTATACGGCTCATGAGGCTATATGCAATCTTCCGAAAATATAACGGCAGACAACCCGTGTGTGTTGTCTGCCGCTTGGTGAAATAGGGGTAATTATTGTTAACGCATCGCAAACTGAGATCCGGCCACCATGTCGCGGTAGGCCATCAGACCGTTCTCAGAGAGTTCCACAGTCTGGAAATCTCCCGCCGGAGTGAGCATCTCTACATGATTGTCGTCGATCATGGTCATGAATTTGCATGTCTGGTTGTTGGCTGTCACGCTCCAGCTCTGGTCATTCTGATCAAAGTCGAGGCGCACCACGCTTCCGTCGTTTTCTGACGTGATTGTGTAGCCTTTGCCGTCGCATTCCACAAGATAGCGGCCGTCTTTGCCGTCGATCACACTTTTGCCCTGGGCAATAGGGTTTGTGCCGCTCCAGAATTCGATTGAGTTGAGCACAAGCACATCGGCCATGGCGGTAACCTCATAGACCGGCAGAATCCAGAAACAGAAAAACACCAGTTCGTTCACGAATTTATTGCCTATCTGTTTGTTCCATGAAAGCAGTTTGTTAGTGAGAGCGAAGTTGCCGATACATGATGTGAACAGCAAGCCTCCGGCAAGGGTGAGGATTACACCTACTGTCAAAAAACGTTTTCTCATATTTAAAAAAGTTTAATTAGACCTTACTTATTAACCGATTGAATGGCTTATGGTTCAGTCAGAGTGAGATTTTTTTTCTCGCCTGCTCATAAAACTTCATTACATCCCTGACATATGCCACGGTCTGGCGACCTCTGAAATAACCTGCCCGACACACCGGATCGGAATAATATTCCGGGTTGGCTTTCATCAGCAGGGCGCTTTCAACGTTGCCGTCCCATATCTGAGGATTTTTTCCGTATTTCTCAGCCAGAGCTATGGCGTCAAGCACATGGGCTATGCCTGAATTATATGCGGCGATCACAAATTTACGCCGTTCGGTAGCGTCAGACACTTTTCGCGATAACGATTTGTCAAGGTCGCGTATTATCTTCGCCGCAGTCGATATGTTGGCTTCCGGATCGGATATTTTTGAAGCCGGAAGATCATATGCCCTCGCGGTGCGTGGCATAATCTGCATTATTCCTCTTGCTCCGGCCCATGATACACGTTCTGGTTCGAAATGGCTTTCATGCCACCCCTGGGCTGCCATCAGGCGCCAATCCATCCCTATCTGTCCGGCATATGTTTTGAACAGGTTGTCATAAGGTGAGATTTTTCCGGCAGAGAAATCAGGCACATAACTGTTTCCTCCGCTGTCATCTTTGCTCAATTCGAAATAGCGTTTCAGCAGCAGAGCCTGACGCTGACGGGGCGTCTCCTGGGCAAACCATGCGTTAACCGAGTCGGCAAGCCATCTGCTCTCTGACGATGTTCCCCAACGGGCTTTCTGAGGAAAGCTCAGTGGCAGCGATACATCCAGATCTCTGTAATAGGTTTTGTTGATGCGGGCAATGTCGCTGTCGACCACTGTCAGCGGAATCTCTCCTTTCGAAACCATCTCGATAAGGTCTTCGGTTATTATCGTGTCACGGTCGATAGGGTGTATCTTTATTCCGCCTCCTATTTCATCGTTCAGGTTCTGAAGCCGATACTGATACTTGGAATTCGCTTCGACATACACCTCTTTCCCAGCCAGCTGGGTGGCGTCGGTTATCAGCTTCTCACCGGCTTTGCGCGGTTGCACAAGCACCTGATGAGTCAGCTGTTCGGGGCCGCATGCTGCTATCTTTTTCTGATACTCTGCAGTCACAGGTATCTCGCACGCAAGCAGGTCAACCTCTCCCGAATCAAGCATCTCTATCATCTTGCCGAGCGACGGAGCCACTTTCAGATCTACTGCTATCCCCTTGTCGGATGCAAACTGCATGAGCAGGGAGTAGTCATAACCCATAGGCTCGTCGCGGTAAAGAAAGTAGGATGTCGGGCTGTAAAGTGTGGCCACTCTCAATGTGTCAGGAAGGGGGTGGGCCTCCTCGGGCACAGCTGTCTGAGGGTGTTTCGACATGCAGCCGGCCACGGTCAGCACAGCGATTATTATTACAGATAACGCCACGTGCCGTTGCGACACTCCTATGCGATTGAGTGTGACCATAGGGGTCAATATTCAAATGTGCCGAATTCCGATCTGATTGTGAGGCGGTTGCTTTCAGCCTCCTCTACATGCCCGACTATTCTTGCCTCGATGTTGAACGATGATGCGATTTCAATAATCCTGTCAGCATGCTCCGGACGCAGATAAATCTCCATTCTGTGGCCCATGTTGAACACTTTATACAT
>CAMWTV010000269.1 GCA_947177215.1 uncultured Muribaculaceae bacterium | reverse complement strand
GACTTATTGTTTGAGACAAGCTGGGAAGTGTGTAACAAAGTTGGAGGCATTTATACGGTGCTTTCCACAAAGGCTCTCACACTCCAGAATCTCTATAAAGACAAAACAATCTTTATCGGACCCGATGTGTGGTCTGAATCGAATCCGTCGCCCTATTTCACCGAAGTTCCGTCGCTTTTGCGCCCTTGGAAAGACAAAGCGCAGCTCCCCGATGGGGTGTCAGTGCGCATCGGACGCTGGAACATCCCCGGCAAGCCGATTGTGATTTTGGTCAAATTCGACGGAATGTATGCCCTTAAAGATTTCTATTACGGCGAAATGTGGCAGCGCTATGGAGTGGATTCGTTGCATGGCTATGGCGACTATGACGAAGCCTGTGCCTTCGCTCTCGCTGCCGGAGCTGTGATCGAAAGCATTTGCACCCACAAGCGTCTGCGGCATAAAAACGTGCTGGCCCACTTCGATGAATGGACAACCGGAATGGGTCTTCTCTACACCAAATGGAAACTGCCATATGTCGGCACCGTATTTACCACTCATGCCACATCTATCGGACGAAGCATTTGTGGAAACGGGAAACCGTTATATGACTATCTGAAGGGGTATAACGGAGACCAGATGGCTGAAGAACTCAACATGCAGTCGAAACACTCTCTCGAAAAAGCTGCGGCGCATGCCGCCGACTGTTTTACCACAGTCAGCGATGTGACCGCTGTCGAGTGTGAGCAACTGCTCGACAAACGGCCGGATGTGGTGACCCCCAATGGATTCCTTCCGGACATGGCCCCTACGAAGGTTAGAGCAAAGCGTGCGCATCAGACTGCCAGAGAGGCGTTGCTGAATGTGGCCGAAGGTCTTACTGGCTGCAAAGCGCCCGACAATACATTCATCGTGGCTACATCCGGAAGATGCGAGTATCGCAATAAAGGTATTGATGTTTTCCTCGATTCACTTAAGATTCTGGAGACTGAAAGAGCAGGATGCCCGATAATGGCATTCATACTTGTGCCTGCATGGGTCAAGGCTCCCCGTGCCGACCTTAAGAATGCACTGGCTTCAGGGCATAACGGATCAGGGCTTCCTGAACCGTTTATAACACACGAAGTCAACAATCCGGATGATGACGCGATTCTGAACCGCATCCGTCAGCTTGGATTTACCAATCAGTCAGGAGCGCCGGTTCAGGTGTTTTATGTGCCATGTTATCTAAATGGCAACGACGGCATCTTCAACAGCGATTATTATGATATTCTCGCCGGTCTGGATGCCACAGCATTCCCATCTTACTATGAGCCATGGGGATACACGCCCCTTGAAAGCGTGGCATTCGGTATTCCCACAATAACAACCTCCTTGTCGGGATTCGGACAGTGGATTCTGTCATCATCAAAAAGTGATTTTGAAGTCAGCGGGGTAGAGGTAATCAACCGCACTGACAGCAATTACAATGAGGTTGCGGCAACCATGGCGGCTGATCTCAGAAAAATAGCAGATTCAACCGAAGAATATCGCGAAAAAGTGGCCAAAGCCTCACGCGACACAGCCGAGCGTGCCGAGTGGAATTACTTCATTACTTATTATGTGAAGGCATTCTCAATAGCGCTGGCTGCAGCCGACAAACGCAGAAACTGAACCATGCAAAAATATACTTGTTGAATACAATACACGATAGTTATAACTATAAAGCTAAATTATGAAACTTCAAGTTAGCAACACTAATGTCCCCACATGGCGCGACATTACAGTGAAATCAGATCTTCCCGCAAAACTGAAACACCTCGAAGAGCTCGCAAAAAACCTCTGGTGGGTATGGAACAGCGAGGCAAAAGCCCTTTTCCGCGACCTGAATCCCGACATGTGGCGCTCGACCGGAGAGAATCCGGTTATTCTGCTCCAGAATCTCTCGTCGGAGCGTCTCGAGGAGGTTATGGCCGACAAAGAACTTATGAGCCGTCTTGACCATGTATATTCCATGTTTAAAGAATATATGGCCAAGCCCATGCGGTCGGATCTGCCCTCTGTGTCATATTTCTCGATGGAATATGGCCTGTGCAACGCACTTAAAATCTATTCCGGCGGTCTCGGTGTGCTTGCCGGTGACTATATAAAAGAGGCTTCTGACAGTTGTGTGCCTATGACCGCTGTCGGATTCCTTTATCGCTTCGGTTATTTCACCCAGTCGCTGAGCGTCGACGGGCAGCAGATTGCAAACTATGAGGCCCAGAATTTCAACCAGCTCCCGATTGAGCAGGTTATGGAAGAGAACGGCCGTCCGATGATTCTTGAAGTGCCTTATCCCGGCCGCACCATTTACAGCCATGTGTGGAAGGTAAATGTAGGCCGCATGAATCTTTATCTGATGGATACCGATTTCGACATGAATTCGGAATTCGACCGCGTGATAACCCATCAGCTTTATGGCGGAGACTGGGAAAACCGCATCAAGCAGGAGTATCTTCTCGGTATAGGTGGTATTCTCATGTTGAAAAAGCTCGGCATAAAAACCGAACTGTATCACTGCAACGAGGGTCATGCTGCATTGTTGAACCTCCAGCGTCTGGTTGATTACGTTCAGGAGCAGCATCTTGACTTCAACGTTGCCCTTGAACTGGTTAGAGCTTCGAGCCTCTATACAGTTCACACTCCGGTGCCTGCCGGCCACGATTATTTCGACGAAGGCCTGTTTGGCAAATATATGGGTGAATATCCCGCCAAGCTCGGCATTTCGTGGAACGACCTCATGAATATGGGCCGCGAGAATCCCAACACCAACGAGCGTTTCTCGATGAGTGTATTTGCATTGAATACATGTCAGGAAGCCAATGGTGTAAGCTGGCTCCACGGAGAAGTTTCCAAAAAGATGTTTGCCGGAATCTGGAAAGGTTATAACTGGCAGGAGAGCCATGTGGGATATGTTACCAACGGCGTACACATGCCGACATGGGCAGCATCGGAATGGAAAGAGTTCTATGCCGAAAAACTCGGTCAGAAAGAATTCGAGCATGCCGCCGATCCTGAAAACTGGAAAGGAATCTTCAAATGCAAGGATGAAGAGAACTGGG
>CAMWTV010000268.1 GCA_947177215.1 uncultured Muribaculaceae bacterium | reverse complement strand
AAGTTATATTTTTTTCCGCGGATTAACAAGTTTTCCCGCAAAAACCTCCCCACGACTGCATCAAATTTGTCGCGGCCCCGACGGCGCGCCCGGTTTCAAGGTGGTGTCTGACGGGGGATGGCGATGCGTGTCTGTGATTGCAGGTAAGCTTTTCGGGTGAGTGCAATAATTTGTTACACAATGGTTTGGAATTGGAGCTGTGGCTTCCGGCAGCCTGTGGCATGGCCATGACTGCCGGAAGGCGCGTTGCATTTGTGTCAGAACAGAATCTGCAGTCGGGCCTGGATGGTGTTTACGTGGCATTTATGGAACCCGAGCACCTCGCTGTCGCGCACATCGGTGTAGGAGTAGCGCAGACGGGCCAGCATGTATTTGTTGATATAGTAGTTGAGTGTTACCGAGAAATCGTTGCTGCGGCCGCCGTAGATGCCGGCTTTGTGGCAGGATGCGTCGGTATAGTTGTAGCCCAGAATCATCTCGAGCGATTTCGGGGCCGGAGTGGCCAGTCCGGCGTCGCCGTGTGAGTATCCGTAGGCGTTGCCGATGAGAAGTCCGCGGAGCATGCCGTAGGCTCCCTGGGCGCGATAAGATGCAAGATTCCCTTTGCGCGAGATGTTCATGAAGTAATACTGGCCTTCGAGGGCTATCCTGTCATAGGCCAGAACCAGCTCCGGCGAAAGCTTGAACACTCCTTTGGCATCGCTTATGTTGGCTTCAAGCATTCCGATCTTGTTGACGCGGGTGGGGAAGTTGGCCGAATAGCTGAAATAACCTTCCGAGGTCTTGCCGTTGTCTTCAACGCTGTGAAGGGCCGATTGATACCACAGCGACATGCCTATCTGGGCGATCAGTCCCTCCTGGCGCAGCGGACGGTAGATAAGGCGTGTCAGGCCTCCCACACTCACCTTGCCCTGCTCGTTGGCCGGCTTCGACATCGATGTGCCGTCGACAATGGCGCTCACTCCGGTGAAGAACTGGTCTTTGTCGTGAACATATTCTATGCCGACATTACGCCCGGTGGCTTTGAAGAAGTCGTCGGTGCTCGGCGCCTCCATGGCGGGTTTCATCGAGCTTGATGTGGCCGCGTTGAGGCCGAACTGGTGCACGAAATAACCTCCGCGCAGATAGTTCTCGGGGTTGAAGTTATATTGGATGAAGACATCCTTGAATCCCAGTTTCTGATAACCGTAGCCCACGTCGATCTTTGCCTGCCAGTGGCCGTAGCTTACTTTGGCGCCCATGCGGATGTCGGGCAGGGCCGCTCCGTCGGCGAAACTCGGGCCTTCCGACACCACGTTTCCTTCGGCGTCGCGGTCTTCATACAGAGGGCCGTCGGGAGCGTAGATGGCTCCGTCGAGCAGCACTCGTCCGGTGGGCTGGATCTTTACTTTGTTTTCATATTGAGCCTGCGCTGAAAATGAGCCGGATAGGGCTAAGGCCGAGACGGCCGCCAGTGTGATGGTTCTCATATCGTGAAAATAGTTGTGTTGTTAAGCGCAAGTTTTAAGTAGCAATAATTTTAAACAGTTACTTATGATGCGTTTAAAACTGGATGTAAAAATGAAGTAATAGTTTCTCTGGTTTGATTTGGTGTAATGGGTGTGCGACGCGCCTCTGTGGCGCCGCAGTTATTATGGATTCCTCAGGTTAACATCGCGGCGTTAGATTTTGTTTGCAGATTTTTAGTAAAAATTTTTTATCGAAAAAAATCCTTACATTTGTGAACATATCTTTGCCGTGAGTGTTCCGATAGGTGTAATGCTTGTCATCACAGCTTTTATGGATTCACTTTAAAATTTAATATTCACGGAAAACTCGGGATGCCCCCACACTCTCCGGTCGCACCATCCTGTGTGTTACATTACAACTTTTAACTATGAGAGCAATTTTCGTATCGGCCATAGCGCTTATCTGCATGGCAGTTCCTTCGGTAGCCGGCGCCCAGTCGCAGCGTAGTCAGGAATTCAAAGACAAATATAAACTCAAGGAGGCGGTGGTACTCAGCCGTCATAACATCCGTTCGCCACTCAGCGACAGCAAGAGCGATCTCGGCCGCATGACTCCCCACCAGTGGACTAAGTGGAGCGCCGGAAAAAGCGAGCTTACATCGCGTGGCGGTGCGCTTGAAACCATGATGGGACAATATTTCCGCAAATGGGCTGTGGATGCCGGCCTCTTCCCCGAAAACTATGTTCCCACGGCCGACGATCTCAACGTGATAGCCAATTCGATGCAGCGCTGCATAGCCACTGCGCAATATTTCTCGTCGGGCTTCATGCCTGTGGGAGGTGTCCGCGTAAATCATCGCTACACTCCCAGCAAGATGGATCCGCTGTTCAATCCGCAGCTCACAAAGGTCAGCCCCGAATTTGTGGCCGAAGCCATGAAACAGATCAATGCCATGGGTGGCGAGAAGGGCATTGTGGGCATCAACGAGGCCATAGCTCCCAATTATGAGTTCATACAGGAGGTAATGGATACCGACGATTCGCCTATGGCAAAGACAAACGATCCGAAACTCGCCGATTTCAAGAACTACAACACCGAGATTGTGCTCGAGAAGTTCAAGGAGCCGGCAATGAAATCAGGTTCGGCGCTGAAAGATCTCAACGCGGCGTCAGATGCCTTTATCCTCCAGTATTATGAAGAGCCCGACTCGGTTAAGGCCGCTTTCGGCAAGAATCTCACCCGCGAACAGTGGTCGCAGCTGGCCCATATAAAGGATGTCTATCAGGATGTGCTATTCACTGCCCCGATTGTGGCTGTCAACGTTGCCAACCCGCTCATACAGTATATGTACGACGAGCTTCGTTCTCCCGACCGTAAATTCACCTTCCTTGTCGGCCACGACAGCAACCTTTCGGCAGTGGCCACAGCCCTGGGTGTGGAAGAATATGAACTGCCCGCTGCCATCGAGAAGAAAACCCCGATCGGATCGAAAATCGTAATCGAGAAGTTCGAAGGCCCCGACGGTCAGGAATATGCCGACATCAACATTGTCTATCAGACCATCGACCAGCTCAGAAACATGGAGCTTCTCTCGCTCGACAATCCCCCCATGGTCTACCC
>CAMWTV010000267.1 GCA_947177215.1 uncultured Muribaculaceae bacterium | reverse complement strand
CCACCCCCCTATGTAAGTTCTGAACGAATAGCGGCCGTCGAAACCAAGATAAAAGCCGAAGCCAGATTTCGCTTCTTCATCGATACAGCTCACAACAGGGGTCTGTTCCTGGGTGTTCACATCTATCTCGATTATCGGATAACTCGGCACTGCAACCCAAAGCGATACAGTCATTTTATTAGCTCCTTCTGGAAGAACTGCCCCGATAGATGCTTCTACATGCGATGTGTAGCCGTCAAACCGAAGCGCCTTGCCGCGGGCTCCGGCCACATTCTCAGGGGCGAAATGACCCTGCACGGCAAAACGGTTGCCGCTAACCGATTCGACAATCTGACCCGAACGCACCTCCATGGGATAATGCGCAACCAGATTGGCATTGACGGCAGCCGGTAAGGCTGCACATAATAACGACGGAAGAATATTTGCTTTCACTATGGTAAATTTAATAATCCGAACTCCATCATAAGGGAATTCAATTGCAAAATTAATAAGTAAGCCTCACGTTTCAAAACCGGCAAAGACAATAAGGCTCCGCAATAAACGCTCTAACGTCATCGCGAAGCCTTATATGACATAATGCAGTCGTAAACAACGCTGAAAATAGTTTATCTCACATAGGTTTTCGACACTTTATTGCCTTGACGCACAATATAGAATCCCGGAACGAGAGCCGAAGCGTCAACACGCACACCACGGATGTCATATATCTCAGCGGCAGCATCGGCATTGTCAGACTCCACTACATTGATGAGGTCAGTTGAACCGTTGTCTTTTGAAAGATAATTCATACAGTTTGACGTGAGCATCTCAAGGTTGTCGTGGTAAGCGTTGACACCCTCGCGAGGAGCCCACTCGCATGCGGCAAGACCGTTGGCAATCACAGTGCCGCACATGTCGCTCTCTGACCGGCTGATGGCACGAGGCATAAATTCGATGATTCCGGCAACGGCATGATCCTGAACATGTCCCCACTGACCGAGGACAACGGCATTGTTTTCAGCCTCGAACCGCTCCACAACATTCTTGCCTTCAGCTTCATAAGCATAGGCATTGAGATCCCACATACAGTTATGATCCTCACGGTGCATCTCTGAACCATCTGATGTTCCCTCCATAGGATAGGTTTCCCATTCGAAAGCCCCCGAGGTGCGGAGATCCTTGTAGATCGGATGATTGCGGCGGTCATAGAACTGGGTCATGTCATTGCCCCCGTCCTCTTTCGTAAACCAGTAACCGATCTGGGCCTGAATAGTCCACACGTCAGTGCCTTTTCCACCGTCGCCGTCGCCATAGATGCCGGGAGCGAATTTTGAATCCGTACGCCCTATCTTATGCAACAGCTGGGTGGCCTGTTTTGTGAGCAGACGGTTTCCGCCATCGGCAAGAAACTGTGCCAGAGGACCGGTAGCGACATCGTTACCGAATTCAGCAGGCAGATTGCCAAGTCCGATACCAACACGGTCGATATGAACCCAGATGTAGTCGAGGTCGGCGGCTTTTATATCTTTGATAGCGTCGGGTGTTACAATCACACCGTCGGGATTTTCCTTCAAGAAATATGATGCAGCGGCATACTCCTGGAAATTGTCTATGCTTTCAACGTTATCATAGCCGATAAACATGCCCGCGCGCGGATTGGCAAACGAAAGCATCGAGGAACCGACAGCAGCAGCAACTGTAATAGATTTAAGTAATGAAATTGACATAATAATAAATTTATTTGTATAATTAATGTATATTTCGTAATGTAAAGGGATATGACCACCGCTGACAAACCGCCATTACGATCGCCATATCCCATTGAATAGTGCTCGATTTGATTTAGCGCTTACTTCAGATAGTCGAGAATATTAAGCGTAAGCTGCTCAACATTATGCTGGTAGGGATTCACCCCGGAGTTCTGGTTCCATTCATAAGCAGCCAGACCGTTGGCAATGCAACGCCCGTGTGACGGAGTTGCATAAAACTCAACCAGACCTGCCACACAATGGTCGCGCACATGACCCCAGGTTGCCAGAACAAGCGAATTTGTTACAACCTCGAAGTTTTTGATAACATCAGCCTCCGAGCCTTTACCGTAGATATTGCAGTCCCACAGGCAGTTGTGGTCTTCACGAAGTCCGGGGCCGATAAGGGGGAGTGTCATATAACCGTAGCCATTAGGATCTTCAAGCACGAGATCTTTGTAGATGGCATGTGCAGTGCGGTCGTAGAATCCCTGGTCGGAACCATTCTTGAAATCCCATCCAAGATAAGGATTGATAACCCACACATCGTCGCCGCTGCCACCGGCTCCGTTTCCATATACGGTCGGGGCCATATCGTCAGGAACGATTCCGAGAGGCACAGTCAGCTGAGTCGCCATATTCGACAGATACAGGCTGCCGCCATTTGCAGAATAGGCTTTAAGGGCGTTGATGGTGGCGTTATCGGTAAACTCATCGGGAAGATTCTCCCAACCCATGGGCAAACCGACACGGTCAATCTCAATCCACAGCACCGAGCATTCCTCAGGATCGAGAGTGGCCAGATCGGCCGGTCTCACGAATTGCGCGCCATCCTGGGCGGCAAACCATCGGGCTGCGGCTATCTCATCATCATCGGGCAACTCATCGGCAGAAGCCGCTGTAAGAAGATAACCTATCTTTGTAGGGATGTAAGGGATCTCGACAACGGTCGACACACCTTCCGAAACATACCCGCCGTCATACATTACTTTTACAGTATAGATCAGCTCTTTTGCCATAGGCTGCTTGGTCAGCTCATACGACGTTGCATCGGGTGCGAGAGTAGCTACCGTCTCATTATTGCAGCAGATGCGCACACCTGTAATGTTTCCCGATGCGGGAAGCTTCCATGTAAGAGTAACCTTACGGCCTGCAACAGAGGCTTCGATCGACGAAGCTGTGGCCATAGCGGGAAGCTCAGGATAGCCTGTCGGCTCAAATTCAGAGCATGAACCCAGCACAACTGCCAGAAGCCCGAGTGTATATATCTTTATATTTTTCATGATGTCTCAATATTTTGATTTTATTCAAGCAACGTACTTGTAAAGATCACCCGCATTGTCGATCTGTTCGGTCGGAATCGGGA
>CAMWTV010000266.1 GCA_947177215.1 uncultured Muribaculaceae bacterium | reverse complement strand
CCGCCGACCCTCTGCTTGTAAGGCAGACGCTCTGAACCAGCTGAGCTAAGCGCCCGGTCTCGCCTCAAATGCGTTGCAAAGGTAGGCACTTTTTTTATATCCTCCAAATTTTTCAGCAACTTTTTTCATACTTTTTTTGTAATTTTGCATCGTCAAAGGGGAAAAACACCCCTCCGAGCAACTAAAAATCATATTAATTTCACCATTGTTGTATATGGAACTCAGCACTTTAACTGCCATTTCACCGGTCGACGGACGTTATCGCGGAAAAACTTCAGGTCTTGATGAATATTTTTCAGAATTCGCTCTCATACGCTACCGCGTAAAGGTGGAAGTTGAATACTTCATCGCACTGGCCGAACTGCCGCTGCCCCAGCTTGCGAACATTTCAATGTCAGAAAATGGTGTAACTACATCTGACAAGAGTGCTATTTTCGCGCGCCTGCGTAAGATATATGAAGATTTCACTGTGGCTGACGCCGGCCGCATCAAAGATCACGAATCTATAACAAACCACGACGTAAAAGCGGTGGAATATTTTCTGAAGGAACAGTTCGACACACTCGGTCTGGCTGAATGGAAAGAATTCATCCACTTCGGCCTTACGTCGCAGGACATCAACAACACATCAGTGCCCATGTCGCTGCGCGACGCGCTTGACGAAACCTTCCTTCCGCTGCTCACATCGCTCATCGAGACTCTTGAAGCCCGCGCCGAAGAGTGGGCCGACATCCCGATGCTGGCCAAAACCCACGGTCAGCCCGCATCGCCCACCCGCCTCGGAAAGGAATTCATGGTCTATGCCTATCGCCTCCGCCAGCAGCTCGAACTTCTCCACGGCATACCGGTAAGCGGCAAATTCGGTGGAGCAACCGGCAATTTCAACGCCCACCACACTGCAAACCCCGACTACAACTGGCCTGAATTCGCCGCATCTTTTCTCAGCGAAAAACTCGGCATAACCCGCGAGCGCTTTACCACACAGATCTCGAACTACGACAATCTCGCAGCCCTTTTCGACGCCCTGCGCCGCATAAACACCATAATACTCGACCTCGACCGCGATGTGTGGATGTATGTAAGCATGGAATATTTCAAACAGAAAATCAAAGCCGGCGAGGTCGGTTCTTCGGCCATGCCCCACAAAGTGAATCCGATCGACTTCGAGAACTCGGAAGGAAACCTCGGCATAGCCAACGCCGTTTACGGTCATCTGGCCTCGAAACTCCCCGTGTCTCGTCTTCAGCGCGACCTGACCGATTCTACAGTGCTGCGCAACATCGGCGTGCCCATGGCCCACTCTGTGATAGCCATCCACTCCACTCTCAAAGGCATGGACAAACTGCTTCTGAACCGCGAGGCCATCGACCGCGACCTTGAAGGCATGTGGAACGTGGTTGCCGAAGGGATACAGACCATCCTTCGCCGCGAAGGATATCCCAAACCATACGAGACCCTGAAAGCGCTTACACGCACCAATACAGCCGTCACAGCCGAAAGCATAGCCGAGTTTATCGACACCCTTGATGTGACGCCCGAGGTACGCGCCGAACTCCACCGCCTCTCGCCATCGACCTACACCGGTTTCTGACGCGTCTCACGCCCTTTGGCGTGACTGAACATAAACATCATCGCCTCCACCGGAAACGCCGCGATATGCGGCCTTTCAGTGGAGGCGATGATGCTATTCTCTGACGGGCTATTAAGACTTCACAGGAATTTTATCGATACGGGCCTGATGGCGTCCACCCTCAAACGGCGTAGACAAAAATGTGTCGACTATCGCCAGCGCCACCTCGGCCGGAATGAAACGGGCCGGAAGCACCAGCACGTTGGCATCGTTGTGACGGCGGGCAAGCGAAGCCAGTTCAGGAGTCCAGCATAGTGCCGCACGGATTCCCTGATGCTTGTTTAGTGTCATGGCAATTCCATTGCCCGAACCACACATGGCGATTCCGGGATAACACTTGCCCGATTCCACGGCAAGCGCGCAGGGATGGGCAAAATCGGGATAATCACAGCTCTCGGCACTGAATGTACCGAAATCCTCATACTCTTTACCGTTGGCTTCAAGATATCCCTCTATGATCGATTTAAGTTCGTAACCGGCATGGTCACTGCACAATGCTATCATTTTCTGTTATGTTATTTGGTTTGTCTAAGGTTTCATTGTCATCATTCCCGATACCGGCAAGCCGCAATGCTTCAGCTTCGGCCTCGTCAGTCTTCTTCTTTATCGGAATGGTATAGATCACCGAGAAAGAACCTGTTATGGCGCTGCTACGCGATCCATAGCCCGGAATATACCACGGTTTGCCAAATGAGCCCTTCGACTCATGCAGACGGGCCTGATAGCGCACGTTCCACCCCATCGAGACAGGCCCGAAAACCTTCACCCTGATGCCGAACAATACCTGAAGATAGGTCACCGACGACGTCTGTCGTGGCAGATTGAATGTGGTGTTCTCCCCCCAGTAATCCGAACTGAGAGTCACATTGTTCACTTCATACCCGAAACGGCTCCAACCAAGCCTCAGACCGGCGAAAGCCATATAGTCGGGATTACTGTTGTATATGAAATTATAGTTGCACCCTACGCGAAAATATGGCGTAAGAGGCACACGAAACGTATAATTATTGTCTTCAGGCGTATAATCTGTCTGCCCCAGGCCTACTTCCACCACCGGAATATAACGGTTATGGAGATTCAGCTCGGCCGAAAACTCAACCAGACCGTAATGTTGCCCCAGAAGCCTCATCACCGGATCCCAGATGTCGACACCGACCGCCGCCGCATAGAACAGCGGCTGCTGCATGCGCGGAATCGAGCTTGATTCCGGCTGTACGGTGTCCTTGACCTCCGTGCCCGTAACAGTATCCACAAAAATCACATTGCCTTTCTCGTCATGAAAATGAGCCAGCTTCGAATAATCCACCGAATCAGATTCCGAACGGTTTTCATTCTTCCCCTGAAGTTCACCAGACGCATTTTTCACCGGCGACACACGCCTTTGCGCCGAAAGCGTAGGCAAGATGATCACAAGCAGTGCTGCCAGCGGCAACAGATTCCTCAGACGTTTCATGACTCTGCCTCCTCTCCGTTTTCTGAACTGCTG
>CAMWTV010000265.1 GCA_947177215.1 uncultured Muribaculaceae bacterium | reverse complement strand
AGATTGAACAGATCTTCGCTCGCGCCCAGGTCAACGGCAGCGTCACCCGAAGGAATGCGCAGGCTGCGGTAATCTTCGGCATTCATCATGTCGAGATCGCGGTTGGCCTTGTCCCACGAGAGGGTCGCCGAATAGGTGGTGTGGGTACGGCCGTCGCGAGCACCCTTCTTGGTAGTAACCACAATAACGCCGTTTGAGCCGCGTGTACCGTAAATTGCCGATGCCGCACCATCTTTCAGCACATCGAACGAAGCGATGTCGTTCGGGTTGATATTGGTGAGACTCGCACCAGGAACACCGTCGAGCACAATCAGCGGGCTTACACCAGCCTCGCGCGACGACACGCCGCGTATCTGCAGGCTTGCGGCCGAGTTAGGGTCGGCGGCAGCGGTATTCACAACCGACAGACCGGGCACCTTGCCCTGAATGAGCATCGACACGTCGGTGGCTGCGACCGACTGGAAATCTTTCGCGCTGACATGTGAAACGGCCGATGTAAGCTCTTTCTTGTCGATGGTGCCGTAACCGATTACGACCACTTCGTCGAGCTGCTTTGTGTCTTCTGCCAACGCAATGTCAAGCTTGCCGGCTTTGGCAACCTTCTTCTTCTCGGTCTGAAAGCCTATATAAGAGAATTCCAGTATCCCCCCTTCGGGCATGCTGATCTCATAACGCCCGTCGATATCGGTCGCCACACCAGTGTCTTCTCCACCGACTTTTACCGACGCCCCGATCAACGGCTCGCCCTTTGTATCGGTCACCGTCCCGTCTACTTTTATTTTATTACCTTTGAAACCTGTTTTCTTATCTTTTTGTGTCGGGGGGGCTGACTGTTGTGAGGAAGACTGCTTCAATGCTATCCGCTGGTCATCTATCACATAGCTTATCCCCTGCTTGGGCAAGATTCTGTCAAGCAGAGATGTCACAGGCTCGTTCTGAGCCTTTACGTTGACACGGGTTTTAACGTCTACAGCCTCCTTACTATAGAAGAAACGGTAGTCGGTCTGTTTCTCTATCGCGCGCAAAACGCTTTCAAGAGTAACGTTACTTACGTCAATAGTCACCTTGTTGTCGGCAGCTGCATAACCTGCAACTCCAAAGCTGAGCATCAATAAGACCAGAAGAGGTCTTAAGGCCATGCCCAGCCGATGCCGGCAGTTTTTAAGTATTACATTTTCCATATATAAATAATGATTGGTGTTTTCGAGGCATTTTTAAGGTCTGTTGACAGTTGTTTAAAATCGTTTATTTAGATAACACGCGACCCGTGAAAACCCACATCGCAAAATCACAAAATTTTACATTAAGAAAATTTTTGTTAAGATCGCGTCAAAACGCCTTGTTTCTTAGATTCATTACATATACCTTTGCAAAAAAATCCAAATCATGGCAAACGAAGAATTTAAAAACGATGCGCTGTTGGTGGCTGCCCTCAAATATGACAGCCACGAAGCCTTTGTAAAGATTTTTCGTCAGTATTATGCCAACCTCGTCAGATTCACTGCACGTTTTATCCCCGACAAAAGCACTTGCGAAGATATTGTTCAGGAGGCTTTTATAAGGGTGTGGACCAATCGCAAGAAACTGGAAACCGACACGTCTATCCGTTCGTATCTCATCTCGCTTGTCCAAAACCTCGCACTTAATGAGTTGAGGCACCAGAAGGTCAAGAAGTCTTATCAGGATATGAACCATGAAACGATTCTTTCGCTGTCGCCCGACGAGCATCTGTTATACTCTGAACTGTCTGACGCATACGAGACAGCTCTGTCAAAGCTTGATCCGGATGTACGCGAGACTTTGATGCTCAGTCGTCAGGAAAAGCTCAAATATTCAGAAATAGCACAACGCCTTAATATATCTGTACGCACCGTTGAAGCCCGTATAAGCAAAGCGATTAAATTTCTTCACCAGAACCTACAGATATACAAGAGCCTGATATTTATAATTCTGTCAGCCCGTAATCTTCTATAATAAACTGATATGAACCACATTGGCAAAGACAACCCGGATATCAATATCATAATTGCCCGCTATTTCGGTGGTGACGCCACACCAGATGAGATTGCTTGGCTTCGGGAATGGATTGAACAGTCTCCGAAGAACAAGAAAGATTTCTTTGAGCAGCAAGACATCTGGGAAGCACTGCTCCCCACCTTTGATGTCAACGACAAAGATACCGAAAAAGCAGAGCGCAGAGTGCTGGCGAAAGCCGGAATCAAGCCACGGAGTTCAGGCTTGGTAAAGAAGCTTATTGTCTTCTGGTCAAAAATCGCAGCTGTGGCGATTCTCCCGCTGCTCGCCATTATAGTTTATTTCCTTGTAAGACCAGATAACACGCCAGAGAGCTACATCTCATTATCGACAGATTACGGTTGCACAAGCAAGGCATCGCTCCCCGATGGCACTACGGTGTGGCTGAATGCCAACAGCTCGCTGGAATACTCTCGCAACATGACCGGCAACACACGCAATGTCAATCTCCGGGGCGAAGCATATTTCAATGTCAAGGCAGACGCGGCTAACCCGTTCGTTGTCAACACACCCTACATATCAGTAACTGCCACAGGCACCGAATTCAACGTCAATGCCTATGACAGCGATGCTTCAGTAACCCTCTCTGAGGGAAAAGTAGTGGCCGCAGGCGCAGGCAAAAAGGTAACGCTCATGCCTGGAGAACATCTCGCGATTCTCGACGGACATGCAACAGTCTATAAAAATATCGACCTTGACCGGTATTGCGCCTGGCGCAACGGTGTGCTGATTTTTGAGAACGATTCGATTCACACCATATGCCGACGCCTTGAGCAGATATATAATGTCAGCTTCGACATTGACCCGACTCTTGCGGGACAGACCTTCCGCTTCATTCTCAAAGGTGAAAATCTCAGCGAGATTATGAATCTTTTCGAACTGACAGCCCCGGTAACATGTGTAAGCAGCGGAAATCTTACAGATACAATCGATTCACGCCAGACGATACGAATAAAGCGTATCTGAACAGAATCTCAGACCGGCATACAGATAAACAAATGCCACCGAGAGAAGTGGACTGCACCCCCCAAGGTAGGCACCAAACAGTGGGGGGGGAGGGGAGGGGGGGCGGGGGGATTTTAGGAATTTAACAAGTTGTGGGGGGGGTTTTAGA
>CAMWTV010000264.1 GCA_947177215.1 uncultured Muribaculaceae bacterium | reverse complement strand
GGTCAAGCTGATGCGTAAACTCATACATGCTCATCACACAACGCGGCGCATATGAGCTGATGGCATCCACCCTGCTGTCGGCGAACAGAGCCGGATAAGCACGAAACATCCTCGACGCTATGCCCCGCTGCTCCGCCATCCCCAACGAGTCGAGAGCTCCCCAGCGGTTGTGCGAAATCTCGATTATATGTCTCGCCGTAGCCATCAGCGACTTCCCCAGAGGCGTCAGCACACCGGCCGAGTCCGCACGCTGCAACTCCTTCAGCAGATCAACCGAAGTCTTTGGCGACGACAGGTAACGCGCCCCGTGACGCCCCACATGGTTCACGAACACCGGAGTAAGAGAATCGGGATACGTTGCCGGATCATCCGGAGCCGGATACGGACGGGCCGATCCGAGGCAGTCATCTACAGAATAACTTGTCGCCGTGGGGTCGGCGCCACACACCGTGACGAAAGCGGCTATCGACAAGCTCGCGGCAAACAAAAATCGCAGAAGTTTCATCAGTTGTTTCGGTTTATTTCGTATTTTTGTGAAAACTTTCAGAGACTATAACCCTCTTTAAGTATAGACAACCTGCGGTGAAAGATGTTCACTGCATCAAAAATAATAAATAATGACGGAACAGCAAAATATAACCGACATTATCGGCATAGCCGAAGCCTCGAAGGCGGCGGAAGCCGTAAGGCATCTCGTTGCCTCACGGCCCGACGAAGCCCCCTCGATGCTTGCCGCGATCGTAAGATGCGACGAAGCCACTCCGCAGGTTCTGGTAGAGGCTGGAAAAGCGCTTTGGCGGCTGGGGCGCAGAGGAGATGCCCTGTCGGCCTACGAAAGAGCGGCCAAAGCCGATCCCGACGGCCCTGCCTCATTGTTGCTCGAACACTCCAACTCGATTATGGATTTCTTCAATCCCGACCTGCTGAACCCCTGAACCGACCGCAATGAAAAAATTCTCGCTTAACCTCAGAGGACGCCTCGTTACTTACGACCGCCCTGCCGTAATGGGAATACTTAACATTACCCCCGACTCATTCTATGCCGGTTCGCAGGCATTCGAGCGCATCACCGCAAGGCGGCGCGCCGAACAGATGCTGGCCGAAGGGGCCGACATAATCGACATCGGGGGATATTCGTCGCGCCCCGGTGCCGGCGAAGTCGACGTAGAGGAAGAGATGCGCCGTGTCAGAACCGGAATCGAAGTTGTGCGCGAGCTTTCCGCCGACATCCCCGTGTCGGTCGACACGTTCCGGGCCGACGTGGCCGAGGAGGCAGTCAGCCGGTGGGGAGCCGACATAATCAACGACATATCTATGGGGCAGCTCGACAGTCGCATGTTCGACACTGTTGCCAGGCTTAATGTGCCATATATACTGATGCACATGCGCGGCACACCGGCCACCATGCAGCAACACACCGACTATAACGGCGATGTGACTGCCGGCGTGATAGCCGAGCTCTCCGAACCGCTTCACCGCCTCACCCTGGCCGGCGTGTCCGACATAATAATCGACCCCGGATTCGGATTTGCCAAAACCCTTGAGCAGAACTATCGGCTTATGCGCGATCTCGACAAGATCGGCGCCATGCTCGGCAAACCGCTGCTTGTGGGCATATCGCGCAAATCCATGATAACCCGGCTATGCGGAGTTGACGCCGCCGATGCGTTGCCCGGAACTGTGGCCCTGAACATGGCGGCGGTCATGTCGGGCGCTGCCATTCTCCGTGTTCATGATGTGGCGGCCGCGGTTCAGACCGTAGCTGTGGCCGGCGCTCTCTCATCCGACCAAAACATAGGTTAGTCGGCTCCTTCGGCTAACTTGCAATATCAATCAACCCGTTTTCTGAATTATGATCGAATCATTCGGCATAAAAGATGTGCTTGACATCGTGATTGTGGCTCTGATGCTTTATTATCTCTACCGGATAATGAAAGAATCTGGCACAATCAACATTTTCTACGGAGTGCTCGCCTTTATTCTTGTATGGGTTGTGGCGGCCGAGATTCTCGAGATGAAACTTATAGGCACGATTCTCGACAAGGTGATGAGCATCGGACTGCTGATTCTGGTAATCATTTTTCAGGATCAGATAAAACGGTTTCTGGTCGATCTCGGATCGAAAAAAAGATGGAATTTCCTTACGAGCCTGTTTCATCACCGCCACAAAGACGACTCCGAAGACCTCCACACACGTGTAATGCCCATTGTCTATGCCTGCATGAGCATGTCGAAAAGCAAGACCGGTGCATTGATTGTTATCCAGCAGGATGTGCCTCTCGACAACTACGAGAAAAGCGGCGACATCATCGACGCCTCTATCAACACACGCCTCATTGAAAATATCTTCTTCAAAAACTCCCCCCTTCACGACGGAGCGCTGATAATCGACAATGGCAAAATCAAAGCCGCCGGCTGCATCCTTCCTGTCAGTCACGACACCAACGTGCCCCGCGCTCTCGGTCTGCGTCACCGCTCGGCCCTTGGCATATCACAGGCAACCGATGCCTTCGCCATTGTCGTGAGCGAGGAGACGGGCAACATATCCGTTGCACATCGTGGCCGCCTCTCCACACGCCTCAGCTCAACCGAGCTTGAAAAGCGGCTCAGCCACCTCTCTGTCATCTGAAAATTCAAGAGTGTACTGGCTCGGAGGCATTTTCACTTCCATCTCTGCTTCCTTTTCAAAAACTCCGGTGGCCACAACCTGCGCCGCAAAGGCTCTGCATAAGCCCTACGACATTGATCTTTTCAACTCTGAAAAGCCGGTCACGCTTAAGCTCGTCGATATTCACGGCATTCAGGTCATGCTTGCACAGAAGCGGACTCCAGACCGACGGATCATCGGCAACCGACCGGTCTACACGAAACAGATACCCCTCTGGCTTCAGAATCCCTTTGGCCGTCAGCCCGCACAGATCGCTCTCCGTAACCGACGGATCAAGTTCCCTGAAATGCTCGGCCGAGAGCGGATTTCCGTCAAGCGGCCCGTAACAGCTTTTCCTACGGTTGCGCAAAAGCAGATTGCAGATCTGCTTCTCTTTGTCTGAGGTAGGTATTATATCCCAGGTATGAACCGTCGTATGCCCCGCCCTGAGATCATTGAACCGAAAATAGTCATTCATTCCGCTGGCATCCGCCGAAAGGCTCTGGGCACCGCGCCCCACAC
>CAMWTV010000263.1 GCA_947177215.1 uncultured Muribaculaceae bacterium | reverse complement strand
GGCCTCTACATGCCCGACTATTCTTGCCTCGATGGTGAACGATGATGCGATTTCAATAATCCTGTCAGCAGGCTCCGGACGAAGATAAATCTCCATTCTGTGGCCCGTGTTGAACACTTTATACATCTCGGCCCAGTCGGTGCCGCTCTGTTCGTGGATCAGACGGAAAAGTGGCGGAAGCGGGAACATGTTGTCTTTAATCACATGCTTGTTCTCAACAAAGTGCATTACCTTGGTCTGGGCGCCTCCGGTGCAGTGTACCATGCCATGTATCTTGTCGCGCATCTCCTCGAGAATGCGTTTTATGACAGGGGCATAGGTACGTGTCGGCGACAGTACCAGTTTTCCGGCGGTCAGACTTGTGCCTTCAACTTCGTCGAGCAGACATTTCGCGCCGCTATACACCAGTTCCTGTGGAATGCCGGCGTCATATGTTTCGGGATATTTCTCAGCAACACTTTTGTTGAAGACGTCGTGACGCGCCGATGTAAGGCCGTTGCTCCCCATACCTCCGTTATACTCGGTTTCGTAAGTTGCCTGACCGAATGATGCAAGTCCCACAATCACATCTCCTCCCTTGATATTGGCATTGTCAATCACATCGGCCCGGCGCATGCGTGTTGTCAGAGTCGAGTCTACGATAATTGTACGCACAAGGTCGCCGAGATCTGCCGTCTCACCTCCGGTGCCATAGATCTCCACTCCGTAGCCGCGCATCGTTTCCATGAGTTCTTCGGTGCCGTTGATTATGGCGCCTATTACTTCTCCGGGAATCAGACTTTTGTTTCGGCCTATTGTTGACGAGACAAGCATCCTGTCGGTAGCGCCCACACACAGCAGGTCGTCGACATTCATTATCAGAGAGTCCTGTGCAATCCCTTTCCATACACTCAGATCTCCGGTCTCGCGCCAGTAAGCATAGGCGAGGGCCGATTTCGTGCCCGCACCATCGGCATGCATTATGTTGCACCATTCCTGATCGCCACCCAGAATGTCGGGGATGATTTTACAGAATGCTTTCGGAAAAATTCCTTTGTCTACGTTTTTAATCGCGTTGTGAACGTCTTCTTTCGCAGCGGAAACTCCGCGGAGGTCATATCTTTGTGACGACATGGTTGTGTTCGTTTTTTATGTTGCGTTTTGTGTTTGTTTCGTTCTCAGAAATGGAGCAGGCAGAGAAGATAGAATGTCACTCCCGGGGTTACCAAAAGCAGTGAGTCGATGCGGTCAAGAATCCCTCCGTGACCGGGAAGCAGATTTCCTGAATCCTTCACATTAAGCGAGCGCTTCACCAGCGATTCTATCAGGTCGCCCCATGTGGCGCACACACATACCACTGCGCCGAGGCCGAGCATGCTCCACAGGCTCATGCCGGGAAAGTCGGAGCCGAAGCCATAGAAAAACACCGCCGGCGCTATAAGGCAGAATGCCAGCCCTCCGAAGAACCCTTCCCACGATTTTTTCGGAGATATGCGTTCAAACAGTTTATGCTTGCCGAGCAACGACCCGACACAGAACGCACCCGTGTCGCTGAGCCAGATAAGGATAAACATGGCAAGCACAATATATTTGCCGGCGCTGTTGTAAAGACAGTTGAGCATTGCCATGGGAAAGGCTATATATACCTGTCCCATCACGGAATGGGCCAGATGCGAAAGCGGATTGCCGTCCTGCACATACAGCTGGATTATGAACCGCAGAAGCATATACAGGAAATATCCGAGCGCGCAGACTGCTACAGTGGGGTGTGAAAGCGCCCATTCAAATCCGCCGGAGAACTGCGGCCCGGTTGCAGTGGTCAGCAGTGCGGCCCCGATCATGTCGAGCAGGGATGTGGTGTTCGACACAAAATTCTTGTTGGTAATGCGGTTGAATTCGTTCACTGCCAGAACAGCGAAAAGTGTTGTCAGTCCCCAGAACCACCATGAGCCTCCCATGATGGCTCCCACAATGAGTGCCACATACAGCAGACCGGTTATTGCCCGGGTTATCACATTCTTCATCGTCAGTGTTTTTGTTCGTTTTTGGCGGCAAACCCCTTGATCCGGGTCTGCTCTCAAATCTGTCGCAAATTTAACAAATTTATATCATATTATCACTATTGGGGGGCCGGCTTATCTCACAGCAACCTTTACCGACCTACATGATTTCGCTCCCGTAACGGTTACCAGATATATACCCTCTTGCAGGCTGTTGAGGTCAGCTACCGTGTCGCCGTCACACTCCAGGTGCAACGCGTGTATGCCTGATGGTGTGTAGGCGTCTACGTTTATACGGGTCTCTCCGGGCGCGAAAATCTGCCATCTGTTAGTCCCGTCCGGATTGATGGTTATGTTTCCGTTACCGTTGTCCGATACGTCTGACAGGGAGTTCATCTGCGTCGCGGCTTTTATAGCCTCGAGTGCGTTGATTTTTCCGGCTCCCCACCAGGTCTGGGCGAAATCAGGAGCTGTGGCGGATTCTTTGAGAATAGACCTTATGTCGGCAGGTGTCAGATTGGGGTTGGCGTCAAGAAGCAGGGCGCCTACTCCGGCTGCGAACGGAGTTGCCATCGAGGTGCCTTCAATCGATGTCCAGTAATAAGTTGTGGCGTTCCCGCCGATTGTTGTGTCTGTTTTCGGATAAACCTGCGACAGGTAATAATTATAGTTCGGACTTCTTACCGTCAGCGAGCTTAATGCCGATATGATTGAGCTTCCAGGCGCTACGATGTCGGGCAGCTCGCGCCCGTCATGAAGAACTCCCCATGAAGAGAAATCGCAAATCTGGCCTATCCGGCCTTCGATTGAGTTTCGGCTTATATAAGCTCCGACGCTTATGGTGTTGGGGCCGCAGGCCATATTCGATATCGATCCGTCGGGTGTGGCATTGGAATATCCGCTCAGGTTTCTTGATGTGAAATCAACACCGTGTCCGTCGTTGTAGATATAGGCTTTCTGTCCCGGTTCTCCTTCAACCCGCAATGCCACGAATGTGTTGTAGAATGATGTGTATGAAGATTCCAGAAACACGATCACAGTGGCGTTGAAACGGCCGTTGGCTTTGTTGACCTCTGTGTAGCCCCCCATGAATGCGTTGGTGTAGTAGTTGTCGAATGCAGTGCCGCTTTCGGGACGTCCTGAAATGAAATACCGATAGGTGGTGCCGTTGCCGACATATGCCGGCGTATCGCCGAGTTCAAGCGTGTAA
>CAMWTV010000262.1 GCA_947177215.1 uncultured Muribaculaceae bacterium | reverse complement strand
GCCCGGAGGTGACTTCTCCGTATTCGGCCGATGCTATGCCGCGCACAACTTCCACACTTTCTATATCATCGGTCGATATGGCGCGCATGTCGACCCCCTTCCCTGTGCTGAGTCTGTCGCCGCGTCCGCTGTCGCCTGTCGCCTGCATTTCCGCATTGGTGTTTACCGGAACACCGTCGACCACAAACGAAGTGCCCAGCGATGATGTGTCGAACCCGTCGGTCTGAATGTTCCGGGCCTCGCGCAGGTTGGCGAAATTCCCTTTTCCCATTTCAGGATCTTTGCTCACGGCGCCGGGCAGCAGTTCGATAAGGTCGGTGAAACTTGAAGGCTGTAGATGCTCCATGGCGGCACGGTCAATAAGCGATGCGCTTGATATGCCGCGCCCTTCCCGCGCTGTCACTACCACTTCTCCGATCTGTGTGTAGCTTGGTGCGAGGGTTATGTTGCAGACAAGGCTGTCGGCTGCCAAAGTGATGTTGCTGTTATATGCCTTATAGCCGATGCTGGTTACATTCACGCTCCAAGTGCCGTCGGCTGCCGATGTGGAGAAGCTGCCTGACATGTCGGTCAGTCCACCTATGGTTGTCGGCCCATTTACCAGTGCCACCGCGGCAAACTCCAATGGAGCACCTGTTTCTTTGTCGGTCACTTTCACGGTGAACCGGGCTGCTGTGGCGGCCGTGACAGATATGGCGGCAACCATCAGGCTTGCCGCAAGCCGGCGAGTGAATGCGTTTATAAATCTGTCCTGGTTTCCACTTCTCCCTATGGTCATTTCTTCTCAGAGATTCGTTACTTCGGTCTTTTTCCACTGCAAAGATATGAAAAAATACTCTTATCTGCAATTGTTCCGGATAACGAAGCCTGTGGAATCAGAGATGTTTCCGTGTCACGACAGCTCGTCAATGCGTCCTAAAGTCCGCTCCATCAGCCGCAAATCCTTTTTGAAGCGATGGTTCATATAGATTCCGACCGCGGCTCCTATGGCTGCTCCGGCCAGTCCTGATATAAGCAGCAATGGTTCTTTGTGGCTGTCAAGCACCCACATCAGAAGCACAACCACAGGAATCCCTATCGAGATAAGCACTGTCTTTATGCGCTGCCTGACAATGGTGAATTTTCTGATGAACCTTATGGCGTCGACAGTTGTCATCTGTGTGAGATCGGCTTTTCTGAGCAACCTGATCTGGTAGTATGTCAGCACGGCGGCCAGAACAATGAATCCATAATAAAGAATTATGAACCATCCGGGTATGTCGAATTCCCTGATGAGAACAAATGTCGAGGCCAGACATGCCAATGCAGCCAGCAAAGGGCGTCTGAGTCTCTGTATAAGCCGTTCTTTGACAGTAGGAACGCTCTCGCATTCCAGAAGCAGGCTACGCATCCGTTTTTTTGCTTCGGCAGAATCAGACTGTCTCGACGTGGTGTCCAGGCTTATCTGTTTCCATGTGTTGCGTAGGTCGTCTATATTTTTCATTGTTGTGATCGGTTTTCGTTTTTTCATTCAGAGGCTTGTTACTCGTTGCTCATTCTTGTAAGCTTTTGCCGGCATCTGTTCAGGCGAGTCGCGACATTGCTGCGCGAAAGGCCTGTCACTTCGGCTATCTCCTGATAGCTTTTTTCATCGAGCCACATCAGCACAAGCGCTTTGTCGAGAGCCGGCAGCCGGTTGATGAGCCGGTACATCTCGCGAAGGCAGGCGGCATGCTCTTCATCGTCGGTGGCTCTGTCGGCCAGTTCCATCATCGACTCGGCGTTAAGGCTTAAGTTGCCGCTGTGTTTGCTGCCTGACCTGAAACAGCTTATACATGTATTGATTGTTATGCGGTAGATCCATGTGGTGACCGATGATTCGCCTCTGAAACTTTCCAAAGCTTTCCACAGGTTTATCAGTGTTTCCTGCCATAGGTCTTTGAAGTGCTCGCTGTCGGTGGCATACATGTAACACACTTTCGTGATGACCCCTCTGTTTGAGGCCACCAGCCGCTCGAATTCCAGTTCTTTTTCTCTGTCTGCCATTTGTCGGGTTAGTCGCGCTTTTTCATCAAAAGTCACACTTTGCCCTATCTTTTTTACCTCGCTGCTTTGAAATAGAGCACCACAGCTATTATCGTATAGATGAAATTCGGAATCCACATGGCTACAAAGGGCGATGTCATCCCCGACACCGCAAACGATGATGTCACCGTCATGAACAGAATGTAGCTGAAGCTGAGAACCAGTCCCAGGCCTATGTTCACGCCCATTCCCCCCTTCACCTTCTTTGAAGAAAGCGACATGCCTATTACTGTCAGGATAAATGCTGCCGCACACATGGCATATCGTTTTTCATATTCTATTTCAAAAGCCTTGATGTTGGCCACACCGCGTTCGTTCTGGCGGGTTATATATTCTTTGAGCTGCGGCGAAGTAAGCATCTCCTGGTCGTCGCGCCCTATCAGGAAATCGCGTGGCTCAAACGGAATCACAGTGTCGAGGCGCTGTCCGCGGGTTATTATTTCCCGGTTGTCTTTGAAGTCGCGTATCGTATAGTCGCGCACCTGCCACTGGTAGAGGGTGTCCCATTTTATCGAGAGCGATGTCAGACGCGACACAAGTTTTTTATCCTTGAACTGTTCCAGCGAAAAACGGTAGCCGGTCTTGGTGGTGTTGTCATATCGGCTTATATAGGCTATGCGTCCGGGCGCCACCTGCATCATTATGTTGTCGCCGTAGTCTACTCTGCGGTTTTTAACATAAGTGTTGGTGTAGTCGATTCGCTTAACATTTGCGGGGGGAATCACATAGGCTCCGAGCAGATATGTGGCTATGGCTATTATGCCGGCCGAGATCATGTAGGGGCGCAGCAAGCGCCTGAAACTCATGCCACTCGAAAGCATGGCGATTATCTCAGAGTTGTCGGCCAGTTTCGAGGTGAAGAAAATAACCGCTATGAAGGTGAATAGCGGGCTGAACTGGTTGGCGAAATAGGGGAGAAAGTTCAGAAAATAATCGAAAACCGTTGCTTTGAGCGGCGCTTTTATAAACGAATCAAGCTTCTCGTTTATGTCGAACACGATAGTTATGGCCAGAATGAGGGCTATGGCAAAGATATACGTGCCGAGAAATTTGCGTATGATATACCAGTCGAGCAAATTTACCGGAGATTTTTGCCAGAACGATGTCATTGATGCCGGCCTTATTCTTTTCATCGGTTCAAAAG
>CAMWTV010000261.1 GCA_947177215.1 uncultured Muribaculaceae bacterium | reverse complement strand
CATCAGAGCAGGCCTGAACAACCGCTATACCCGTGCCGGTGTCAAGCCCGAGAAATAAACCGAACCACACATAAATCCGATAAACAAACGGCGGACGCGGAAGTGACCTACAATTTCCGTGTCCGTTTTTTTTCATATTCGCCCTGCCGGAAAAGGCGATGTATGCAAACCGCTTTGAAACTTTTTTGAAACCATGACAATGACTGACCTCAATGTTGCCCGAAAGCATGAGCGCGTGGATGTGGCCGATGTGCTGAGGGGCCTGGCAGTGATGGGTATCATCCTGCTACACTCTATCGAACATTTCAACTTCTATTCGTTTCCCGACACATCGGAACAGAGCGCATGGCTGAATTTCAGCGACCGGGCCATATGGGACGGCCTGTTCTTTCTGCTCGGCGGAAAGGCTTATGCTATTTTCGCCCTGCTCTTCGGGTTCAGCTTTTTTATCCAGGAGAGCAACGCGCGGATGCGTGGCGATGATTTCCGCCTGCGGTTCTGCTGGCGTCTGCTGCTGCTTTTCGCGATAGGCAACTTCAACGCCTGTTTCTTCACGGCTGAGATTCTTGTTATGTATTCGCTGATAGGATTCGTTCTGGTGGCCACGTGCCGCCTGTCAGACCGCACGGTGGGGATATTGTCGTGTATTTGCCTTCTGCAGCCTGTGGCGCTCTACAATGTGGCGAGAGCGGCTCTGGACGGGGCCTATGTCACACCCTCGATTCCGACAGGCGACTACTGGGGAGCGGCATTCGCGATGCAGTCGGGGGGAACATTTCTTGAGACGGTGAAGGTGAATCTTGTAGAAGGGCAGCTTGCGAGCCTGGCCTGGGCGTGGGATCACGGACGCATTTTCCAGACCGCAGGGCTGTTTATGCTCGGAATGCTCGCGGGGCGCCGCGGATGGCTGCTCAAAGAGGCTCTGCCGGGATGGGGACGTGTGCTGGCTGTGTCGCTGGCGGCATTCTTCCCTCTGCACGGCCTGACAACGATGATTCCGGAGTTTGTTTCAAACCCGAATGTGGCGCGACCGCTGGGCATAATAGTATCGTCGCTGGCCAATTTCGCGTTTATGCTTGTGCTGGTTGCAGGGGTGCTCTACGGCTATTACCGCACCACCCGACTGCGCGACCTGATGCGGCGCATTATCCCCTACGGGCGCATGAGCATGACCAATTATGTGACCCAGAGCATTGTGGGGTCGATGATATTCTATAACTGGGGCTTCGGTCTCCACGCCCACCTCGGCATAACGGCAAGCGCCATGGCAGGCGCCGGATTGTTTGTGATTCAGTATCATTTCTGCCGGATGTGGATCGGGCGCCACTCACACGGCCCGATGGAATGGGCCTGGAAGAAGGCTACCTGGATAGGAGCTTGACACAACGCATAGAATAAAAGCAGGAAGCTGCGCAGCCTTCGACACCGGCTGCGCAGCTTCCTGTTTTATTATGTGAACCGAGAGATCAGAAGCGGTAGGATGCCCCGGCCATGACCCTTGCCATCGCCACGAAGCGCGACGAGCTGGCGTAGTTGGGCACTACACGGTTCATTATGAACGATGCGTTCGGTTCAAGATGGATGTCGATGTTATGCGGAAGATTGTAGCGGAACTGCATGCCTGCCTCAAGCATAAGGCCGGCTTTTGAATATTCGCGGTCGCTGAAGGCAACGCCTCCTCCGAGGATGCCTATGATATGGAATTTACGCGAGGCATCGCGTGTGATGAGCGATGTGACATTAAGCATGTAGTCGGCATGCACCGCACCCATGTTGAGGTCGTAATATTCGTTGCGGTCGCTTACAAAATCGTAGTTGAGGCCGACACGCAGACCCGACACCATTGTGAACCAGCGCCCTACCGAAGCGTCGATAGCGCCGTTGAGGCGGGTTATGTTTCCGCTGAAGAATGTCGGGCCTCCTGAAAGCGACACGAAGTTGCGTCGACCTTCGAGAGGAGACTCCTCGAAGGCTCCCTGTCCGAACGATGCCTCACGGCCGAGACGATAGGTCAGACCGGCCATCAGGCGCACTCCGGGTTTCCATCCGGGCGAATAGGCGCAACGCACATAGGTGGCTTGGAACTGGGGCTCGATAAACAGGTCAAGGGCGTCGTTGAGGCGGAATGCTCCGTGAAGTCCGACTTTTGCACCGGCAAGAACGTTGACGGGGCTGTGGTGGTGGGCTATACCTCCGGTCAGACCGATAACGCCCGAGAGATCAAACACCCGGTCGGGGTTGTAGCCGGCCATCGAGGTGGAGATGCTGAACAGATAATCGGCTGACAGGGCAATATTTGAGATACGGGGTTATTGTCTTATTATTTCTCCGTCGGCGGTCAGACGCCATGACGATATGGGTGTGAAACGCTTTCCGAAACCGGCCGATGCGGCGAATCCGGGGCCGTAGTCGCCACGCTTGCGGATGGAGGGCGCTCCCGATATGGTGAGGAAATAGTGTCTGGAGCGGGCGTATTCCTCGTAGCTCTGGGGGAAGTCGTTGGCGAAGTTTCCGATTGTGTATGTGACTCCGGCCATGACCGACGCCATCGGCATCAGTGAGTGTCCTTTGCCGATAGCCTCGGAGAATGAGCGTGTGAAGATCTGCACCTGCGGCTCGACGTAGAGGCCCCAGTTCGGCGAGAGGCGGAACGATGCCGTAAGGCCTGCCTCGGCGCCGGGATACAATTTGGAATCGGCTTTGTTGGCATATGCCGCAGCCACTCCGAGGTTGAGATTCAGCCCGAACACTTCGTTGGGACGGTAGCCGGAGAAGGCCGACGAGATGTTCCACACATAATCAAGGGCGGCAGTAGCCACATAATGGCGGGGATGCTCTCCGCCGATGTCGAAACGTCCGAACTGGGCTTTAAGGCGCAGCCCGGCCACCGACGACAGCCATTTGCCGACATATATATGAGCCGACGGACTAATGGTGCTGCTGTTGATGCCGCCGCGAAGGAATGTAGCCGCTCCGGCACCTGCGCCGAAGAAGAGATGGCTCTCGTCGACATTCAGGAAGCGGGTGGCGCCAAAGGCGCGTTCCTCGCCACGTAGCAGACGGTAACCCAGGCCGATATTCAGCCCCGCATCGGGACGGAAACGGCGGAACCGGTCGGTCACCCCGGGATAACGCGTTCCGGCAAGAAGGGTGAGGCGCGGCTCAAGATAAAGTAACATGGCGGCTCCGAGATTGAACCGGGCCTGCATCGAGGCTCTGCCGCCGA
>CAMWTV010000260.1 GCA_947177215.1 uncultured Muribaculaceae bacterium | reverse complement strand
CTGACAACCTACCCCCCCCCCAAACTAAATCAACATTTTTTTGGGGGTTATGTCCACTTCTCTCGGTGGCATTTTCGTAATATAACCATTTGTCGATGATTGTGTCTGAACAGCTACATCGCGTATAAATGAGCTGCCTGCAGCTTTGTGTGGCCGTATGCGTCATGCAACAAATAATACGGCAACAACGGTATCCAAGTTCATCATTAAACTTAAAAATCTACAACAGGAAACTGTTACCTGAGCCTGAAATCAAGCTTTTGCAACTCTTCGGAATTTGGCCCGATCATTATACTGAATTCGCCAGGCTCACAGCCGTAATTGAGTTCCGCATCATAATATTTCAACATGTCGCTGGTAACCGTAAAGTCTACAACAGCCGTCTTTCCGGCAGGAATGTCAACCTTCTTGAATGCCTTGAGTTCCTTTACCGGACGGGCTATGTGAGCCACAGGATCGTTTATGTACAACTGAACTATTTCGGTGCCGTCAAACATCCCCGTGTTAGTAACCTCAACCGAAATTTTCAGCACACCGTCAGCGGTAAGAACATCCGAGCTTAATGTCGGCGCAGAATAACTGAATGTCGTATAACTGAGGCCAAAACCGAAAGGATAAAGAGGCTCGTTGCTAACATCTATATAGTTGCTGCAATATGGATTGAAACGGCTTGAGTCATGGTCGGGATGACTTGTAGGAAGATGATTGTAGTACAACGGTATTTGCCCTACGCTGCGCGGGAAAGTCGTTGTAAGCTTGCCGCACGGCATCTTGTCGCCGAACACCACATCGGCTATTGCATCGGATGCTTCACTACCGCCAAACCAGACATTAAGTATCGACGGAATGTTTTCAGATTCCCAGTCGAGTATGAGTGGACGACCCGTAAACAACAGAAGAACAATCGGTTTGCCTGTTGCAACAAGTTTCTTGAGCAAATCACGTTGTGTATCCGGAATCGTAATGTCTGCCCTGCTCGAAGATTCTCCGGTCATCTCACAACTTTCACCCATGGCCACAACCACGACATCTGCTTTTGAGGCGGCAAGCAAGGCTTCGCTATGGGCGCTACTGTCATCAACACGCGATATACGCCGGCCCCAGTCACAGTCAGCCTGCATAGTCTCATTATAATATATGTTGGATCCCTGAGAGTAAATGATCTCAGCTTCGTTGCCTACGGCTTCACGAAAGGCTGTCAGTACAGACTTGTGACTTTCGGGGTAACAGTACCCGCTCCAGCATCCTGCCATATTATTGCCGGCATCGGCAAGGGGCCCTATCAGAGCTATACGACCTTTCTTTTTAAGAGGAAGCAGGTTATTGTCATTTTTAAGGAGAACAAATGTCTCTGCGGCGATATCGCGGGCCACTGCGCGATGTTCCGGAGTATACAGATCGTGATTTACACGGTCGGTATTGCAATATTTATACGGATTGTCGAAAAGCCCGAGGCGCTGTTTTGCTTTAAGCACCCGGCGGCATGCGTCATCAATCATTTTTTCGGTTAAAAGCCCTTTTTTCAGTGCGTCATTAAGGTCGGCTACATATCTGCCGGTAACCATGTCCATATCCGTTCCTGCACGGAGAGCCATTGCTGCAGCCTCATTATCATGTGCAATGCCCATACGCGAAAGTTCGTCAACAGAGCCATAATCCGTTACCACAAACCCATTGAATTTCCAATCACGACGTAATATACCATTGATCAACCAGTCGCACGCAGTGGCATGTTGCCCGTTTATGAGATTGAATGATGTCATAAGCGAGCCGACACCGGCCTCTACAGTGGCATGGAAAGGGGGGAGATAATAATTATACATGCGCTCTCGGCTCATATCAACCCCGTTGTAGTCACGCCCTCCCTCGGCAGCTCCATACAGTGCGAAATGTTTCACACAGGCCATCATGGATGAATCCGACTTCATATCATTGCCCTGATACCCCTCTACGTAGGCTTTGGCAAGCACACTTCCCAGATATGTATCTTCTCCTGAACTTTCGGCAACACGCCCCCACCGGGGATCTCGGCATATGTCGACCATTGGACTATAGTTCCAGTTCACGCCATCGGCAGTGGCTTCAATAGCCGATATGCGTGCCATCTGCGCGACAGCAGCGCTGTCCCATGAACATGATAGAGCAAGCGGAATCGGAAACACTGTGGCATAACCGTGTACGACATCGGCGCCAACAAGCAGCGGAATACCGTGAGGCCCCTTTTCGACAGCCAAATGCTGGAAACGTGCCACAGCATCGACGCCTTTGACATTGAAGAAACCGCCAATCTGCCCTTTGAGTATAAGACTTTCTATTTTCGCTGCTTCAGCGGTGCCAGAAACCACATCGCCACCCATCGTGAGGTTCAGCTGCCCGATTTTCTCGTCAAGAGACATCTTCGACATCAGATTGTCTATATATCTCTCATCGTCAGGATTATAGGCGTGAACTGTCGAAAACAGCAAGCAGCACAGTGTTATTGACAAAAATGTTCTAAGCATACGTTATGGTTTTAAATCAACAGTAACATTATAAGGCAACGACTCCGAAGAGTTCCCGATATGGAATTTATACTTACCGGGAGTGATAACCTGCGACCTGGTGTTCTCATCATAATAAGCCAGCAGCGACTTCGGTATAGCTATGGAAACACCTCTGCGCTCCCCTGCGTTCAAATCGATTTTCACGAATCCGACAAGCTTCTTGTTCTCCCGAACCACTCCTTTCGTTTTTGGAGCGGTGGCATAGACCTGAACAGTTTCGGCTCCATCCCGGTCTCCGGTATTGATGACATCCAGTGTTACGGTGAGGCTGTCGGCACAAGTATCAGTAACTTTCGGTGCTTCAAGTTCAAAATCGGTGTAACTCAATCCGAATCCGAACGGAAACAAAACAGGAAGGTTCCGTTTGTCATACCAGCGATAACCTATGAATATATCTTCATCATAATAAATATCGTAGATCTCACTGTCCGAACGCTTTATTCCGGGATATCTGCGCTCTCCGCAAGTAGGCAGATCTTCCATACTGCGAGGAAAGGTAAAAGGCAACTTGCCGGAAGGATTAACCTTTCCGGTGAGAACATCTGCAAGGCTGTTGCCGGCCTCGCTTCCAAGATACCAGTCCTGTACAACAGCTGCTACTTTGTCAATCCAAGGCATCGTTACAGGAGTCCCTGAAATATTCACCATAATCAAATTCGGGTTGACATCGGCGATCTCCGAAATCAGCTCATCCTGCCCATAAG
>CAMWTV010000259.1 GCA_947177215.1 uncultured Muribaculaceae bacterium | reverse complement strand
TCCGTACGCCATATGGGGAGCGGAGTCCCCCAATAACGGCTACGCGACAGATTCCAGTCCTGAAGGTTTTCAAGCCATTTGCCGAAACGGCCTGATCCGGTCGATGCCGGCTTCCATTTTATCTGGCCGTTAAGCTCCATAAGCCGTTCGCGGGCTGCTGTAGTGCGGATAAACCAGCTGTCAAGCGGGTAATAAAGCACCGGTTTGTCAGTGCGCCAGCAGTGGGGATATGAGTGGGTATGTTTCTCGATCTTGAACACCTTGTCGGTCTGTTTGAGCCACATGCAGATCTCCACGTCAAGGGTCTCGTCCTTGTCGTTCTTGTCGGGATCATAAGCATTCTTGACATATTTGCCGGCCCATTCGCTATAAGCCTCCACATCTACGTTTGCCTTGACATATGCCGGATCAAGATCTTCTATCAGGAAGAAGCGTCCCTGCATATCCACCATAGGCCTTATATTTCCGTCTTTGTCAACAAGTGTCAGTGGCGGAATATTGTTCTGCCTTGAAACACGGAGGTCATCCGCACCGAATGTACCCGCTATGTGCACAATGCCGGTACCGTCATCTGTGGTCACATAATCGCCCGGAATCACGCGGAACGCGCCATCTCCGGGATTCATCCACGGAATCAGCTGTTCGTAATGCATCCCGACGAGCTCTGTTCCTTTCACAGTCTTTACAACCGAGAAAGGTATCATCTTGTCCCCTTTGGCATATGCTGCGAAATCAGCGTTCTCAGCCTTGGGGTTGAAGTAATGACCCATAAGCGGTTTTGCCAGAACAACAGTTTCGGGATTGCCGGAATACGGGTTGAATGTCCTGACAATGTTATATTCTATCTCGGGGCCTACACAAAGCGCTGTGTTTGACGGGAGTGTCCAAGGGGTTGTTGTCCATGCCAGAAAGTAAGGCTTTCCATGCCCCTCCATTTCGGGTATCGGATCTGTTATAAGGAACTGGGCGACACATGTTGTATCCTTAACGTCACGATAACAGCCGGGCTGATTGAGTTCATGGGTGCTCAGGCCTGTGCCGGCAGCCGGAGAATACGGCTGGATAGTATAGCCTTTGTAAAGATAACCCTTGTCATACATCTGGCGCAGAAGCCACCACACGCTCTCGATATACCGGTTGTCATAAGTTATATACGGATTTTCAAGATCAACCCAATAGCCCATGGAGTTGGTCAGCGATGACCACTCCTTAGTATATTTCATGACCTCATGGCGGCATGCGGCGTTATATTCGTCTACGGATATTTTTTTGCCGATATCCTCTTTGGTTATACCGAGCGATTTCTCTACGCCAAGTTCAACGGGAAGACCATGTGTGTCCCATCCGGCCTTTCGTTTCACATGAAAACCTTTCATGGTTTTGTAACGGCAGAATATATCCTTGATTGTCCTGGCCATCACATGGTGGATGCCGGGCATGCCGTTGGCCGATGGCGGCCCTTCGTAAAACACGAACGAGGGCATCCCCTCGCGGGTGGTCATGCTCTGCTCAAAGAGTCCGACTGAATTCCATCGGTCAAGAACTTCTTTGTTTATATCCGATAGGTTGAATTTATTATACTCCGCAAATTTCATATGCCTGAGGTGTAATTGAAAATGTTTCGATGTTAGTTAACCGTGCAAAGATAGTGATTTTCACTTAGAGACGCAAGTTGCTTTCACACCACCTTTGACACCCCCTTTCGCACCTCCGCCCATGGCGAAAATGTTCTGAGAGAATGAGAATGTTTTCTGGCTTCGGGCCGTGTTGCGTTTCAGTGCAAGCAACACCAGTTTGTCCATAAGCCGGTCGAAAGTCAGGCCGGTTGCTTCCCACAGATAAAACGACAGAGATCCTGGAATTGTATTGATCTCATTGACATATATCTGCGATGTAGCCTTGTCGACAATTACATCTACCCTGCTGACGCCATGACACGAAAGTACCCTAAAGGTTTCTCCAGCCAGGCGCTGAATCTCTGATGTCATTTCGACCGGAAGTTCTGCCGGAATACGTTTGGCTGATGCCTGCATCCCTTTGGCTCCCTTTGAGCCCCCCATATATTTGTCGGTATATGAAAGGATGTCGGTCGACTTTATCGGCTCTTCAAGCACCGAAGTCTGATATTCGTCGCAATCTCCGAGCACAGAGCAGTTTATTTCCTGAAGCTGTTCCACCATATGCTCAACAATTATGCGCGAAGCATAGCGCGAGGCATCTTCGACTCTCGCAAGCAGCTCACTGCGGTCGCGGGCACAACCTATGCCGATCGACGACCCGAGATTGGCAGGCTTCACAATAACCGGATAGCCCAGCGTGGTCTCTGTTTTTTCTATCAGTTGCTCTTTGCTCGCAAACCACTGACGGTCTGTAAACCAGATGTAATCGACCACCGGAATATCATTCTCTCTAAGAATCATCTTCATCGTGATCTTATCCATTCCGTTGGCCGAGGCAAGAGTATCGCATCCGGCATAAGGGATGCCGATAGAGTCAAGGATGCCTTCAAATGTTCCGTCCTCGCCATTGGCTCCATGGAGCACCGGTATCACTACATCCAGTCTGCAATCTACGGTCTTTTTAGAAAACAGCCCTTTGGGAGACATATAGTAAAGGTTATAGTCGCCATATATCGGGCGCATATAAACTTCCTCACAATCCTTGAGCATAGCTGGAATGTCGCGATAATTTGCCAGCTCAAGCAGTTTGGTTCCGGTAAACCATTTTCCGTCTTTTGTTATATAGACCGGTGTTACATCATATTTTTCGCGGTTTATGGCGTTTATGGCCTGATTGGCTGAAATTATTGAAATTTCATGCTCTGTTGATCGGCCGCCAAAAAAAACTCCGATATTGGTTTTCATATCTTATAAATTGTTCTTGTCGTCAATAAATCATTTGAATGTGTCGGGCAGGTCATTCTCATAAAGCACTGTGTCGCCAGGCGCGAGAATTGTCTGCAAAAGAGCCTGGGCATCGCCGAACGAGTCTACCGCATGAACATTCTCATCCTTCAGCTCTCCTGTCGCGATCCCTTTGAGTATGGCGCTACGGTTGTAGTTACCGACAACAATGGCCACATCAGCACAGCGGGCTATATGCTGCCCGAATTCCTCGTTGGCTTTTTCTTGAAGGTCGCCCAACTCAATCATGCCCGGAGTAACTATGATGCGCTTCCCCTGATTCATCATCGAAAGCACATCAAGCGCCATGCGCGAGCCTTGAGGATTCGAGTTGAAAGCATCATCTATTATAG
>CAMWTV010000258.1 GCA_947177215.1 uncultured Muribaculaceae bacterium | reverse complement strand
ACTTCAATCATCGTACCAACGAGATACGGGATAGAGTTACCTTTCTCCTCAAACACTTTCGCAGCGGTGATGTTGATGATATCGGCCTGGTTCTGGATCTCTTTGAGTGAACCTACCAGAGGTATCATGATCTCGGGATGAACATCTATGCCACGTGCTTTGACTGCCAGAGCTGCCTCGATGATAGCACGGGTCTGCATCTCGGTGATTTCAGGATATGTGATACCGAGACGGCAACCACGGTGACCGAGCATCGGGTTGAATTCTTCAAGAGAATCAACTTTTGCTTTAACTTCAGCGAGAGTGATGCCCATTTCGTCAGCGAGCTCTTTCTGAGTGGCTGTCTGATGAGGAACGAATTCATGCAAGGGGGGATCGAGCAGACGGATGGTTACGCCGTAGCCGTCCATAGCCTCGAATATGCCTTCGAAATCGCCACGCTGCATCGGGAGCAGCTTGTCAAGTGCGGCACGGCGGCCTTCCTCGTCGGAAGCAAGAATCATCTCACGCACAGCCTTGATACGGTCGCCTTCAAAGAACATGTGTTCGGTGCGGCAGAGACCGATACCCTGGGCGCCGAAGTGACGGGCCTGTTTGGCATCGCGGGGGGTGTCGGCGTTGGTGCGCACGAGTGTTTTGGTATATTTGGCTGCAAGATTCATGATCGCGCCGAAATCACCATCCAGCTCGGGCTCTACAGTGGGCACCTGACCGTCGTAAACATCTCCGGTAGAACCGTTGAGCGAAATCCAGTCACCCTCTTTATATGTTTTGCCACCCATTTCAACGGTGCGCTTCTCATAGTCGACCTTGATTTCGCCGGCACCTGAAACGCAGCATTTACCCATACCGCGGGCAACAACAGCAGCGTGGCTGGTCATACCGCCGCGCATGGTAAGAATACCCTGTGCAACAGCCATACCGCGGAGGTCTTCGGGAGATGTCTCGATACGAACAAGAACGACTTTCTTTTTCTTCTCGGCCCAGACTTCGGCATCGTCAGCGAAGAACACGATCTGACCTGTCGCAGCACCGGGTGATGCGGGAAGACCTTTGGCAACAACAAGCGCACGTTTGAGGGCAGATTTATCAAACACCGGATGCAGAAGCTCATCAAGTTTCTGGGGCTCCATGCGGTTGAGTGTTGTCTTTTCATCAATCTCGCCATCACGAAGCAGATCCATCGCAATCTTCACCATTGCAGCGCCGGTACGTTTACCGTTACGAGTCTGAAGCATCCAGAGCTTGCCGTCCTGAATGGTGAACTCCATGTCCTGCATATCCTTGAAGTAGTCTTCAAGCTTGTGAGCGATATTGATAAGCTCTTCGGCACATACAGGCATCGTTTCCTGAAGTGAGGGATATTTCGATGCACGCTCTTCTTCGCTGATTCCCTGCAGGGCAGCCCAACGGCGCGAACCCTCGATGGTGATCTGCTGAGGTGTGCGGATACCGGCAACTACGTCCTCTCCCTGAGCATTGATAAGATACTCTCCGTTGAAAATATTTTCACCTGTAGCAGCATCGCGTGAGAAAGCCACACCTGTAGCCGAGTTGTTACCCATATTACCGTAAACCATGGCCTGCACGTTAACTGCAGTACCCCACTCTTCGGGAATCTGGTTCATGCGGCGGTAAAGAATGGCGCGTTCGTTCATCCAGCTGTCGAACACGGCGCAGATACCGCCCCAGAGCTGATCCCATGCGCTTTCGGGGAAGTCTTTTCCGGTATGCTCCTTGACGGCGCTCTTGAAGAGGTTTACAAGGTTTTTCAGATCCTCGACATCAAGTTCGGTATCGAACTTCACGCCTTTCTCTTCCTTCACCTTATCAATGATAGCTTCAAACGGATCGGGCGCGGTTTTGGTTTTGGGCTTCATTCCGAGTACAACATCACCGTACATCTGCACAAAACGACGGTAGCTGTCCCATGCGAAACGGGGGTTACCGCTCTTTTCGGCAAGGGCATTAACGGTGGCATCGTTCATACCAAGGTTAAGCACAGTATCCATCATGCCAGGCATTGACGCACGCGCACCCGAACGCACTGACACAAGAAGCGGATTCTGAGGGTCGTTGAATTTTGTTCCGGTAAGAGTCTCTACATGAGCGATTGCGTTCTCGACATCTTTCATAATGTCCTTTACAACAGCATCCTTACCATATTTTGTATACTCTGTGCAGACATCGGTTGTGATTGTGAAGCCCGGAGGCACAGGCATACCTAATTTATTCATTTCAGCGAGGTTAGCACCTTTACCGCCAAGAAGGTTTCGCATTGAAGCATCGCCTTCCGCTTTTCCGTCGCCGAATGTAAAAATTTTTTTCATTTGGGTTTGAAAGTTTAGTTTAAGTATATGTTTTGTATATTTATCTATATCTATAGCAGCCAGATCGGCCGGTATCGTGTTTTTATGGAGATCCAGACACTTCATTCTCTCGCCGGAGCGATGCCATGAAGTGAAATAGCGCATATGTAGCGCTCTCATCGGCAAAGATACGACTTTCGACTGAAAAATATCCAATGAGTGTAAAAAAAATGACGCTATTCAGTTAAATTTTTCATTTCTTGTTAAAATCAGAGAGATTCATATGCCGTAATTAGTTAACTTTGCATCTGCGTAAAGACATTCATTGTCTCATGGCAGACGAAAGTGTAACGTGACAACACCGTTTTTGTTGTTTTGGCAACACAAACGGTTAAGGGGATTTGGTGTAAATTAATATTCATCAAGAATAAAACTGACAAACCAGCATATATGTCAAGAAAACGTAAAGAGCTTCCTTTGATAGAAGGCATAGAAATAACATCTGTCGCAGCAGAGGGCAACGCAATAGCCCGTCATGGAGAAATGGTGATATTCGTGCCCTATGGCGCGCCCGGAGATATCGCAGACATTAAAATCGACCGCAAAAAACGCAGCTATGCCGAAGGCCATATTGACAAGCTCATCAAGCCGTCTGAAATCAGATGCGAGCCACGTTGCTCTCATTTCGGCACATGCGGCGGCTGCCGTTGGCAACATCTGCCCTACTCCTTTCAACTGCAGAGCAAGCAGCAGCAGGTAACCGACGCATTGCAGCGCATTGCGAAAGTCGAGCTTCCCGAGATATCCCCCATCATCGGAAGCTCTGAGATATGGGCATACCGCAACAAGATGGAATACACATTCTCAAACAAACGCTGGCTGAGCTGGGAGCAGATGCGTTCCGACGAGGAATTCCCCGACCGTTCAGGAGCCGGCTTCCACATTCCTGGCG
>CAMWTV010000257.1 GCA_947177215.1 uncultured Muribaculaceae bacterium | reverse complement strand
CGTTCAGAGTCAGACTGTTCATAGATAATGTTTATTTCGATGGTTTGAATGCTTTTTTGATAGCGGCGGCAAGTTTGGCCGGAGTCAGGTCGGCGCCATATGAGTCAAACGGCAGGCGCAAAGTGCATCCATCTCTAAACTTCGAGCAGCCGTATGCGCTGTTGCCCTTGAGTATGTGTCCGTTGCCGCACACCGGACACACAATCTCATCGAGACTCTTTATGGCGGGTTTCCGTTTGGCCGGACTCTTTTTCGGTTTCTCTCCGTCAGGCGATGATGTTTTTTCGGCTGTCTGTTTCTTCTTTCCCCCGGCGGTGTCGTCAGCCACCTCTATTTTTCGCATAGAGTTGTCCGACAGCACATTGGTCACAATTTCCTGTATCAGGGCCTTCAGTTCCCCGATGAACTCGGGGGCGCTGTAGCTTCCACGTTCTATCTGGCGAAGCTTGTTCTCCCACAATCCTGTGAGCTTTGCGCTTTTCAGAAGCTCTTCATTGATTGTGGCTATGAGGTCTATGCCCGCCTGTGTCACCATTATGTTTTTACGCTGTCGGTAGATGTATCGGCGTTTGAACAGAGTCTCGATTATGGCCGCACGGGTCGACGGACGTCCTATCCCGTTCTCTTTCATCGCTTCTCTCAGAGTTTCGTCATCAACAGTCTTTCCGGCGGTTTCCATCGCGCGCAACAGGGTTCCCTCTGTATAATATTTCGGCGGTTGGGTGGTCTTTTTCACTATCGACGGTTCATGAGGCCCGCTTTCCCCTTTTGTGAAAGGGGGCAGAATCTTGTCGTCGCCATTGTTGCTGTCGCTATCTTTTTCAGCTTCTTTACCGAAAACAGTGCGCCATCCGGGGCTTGTGATCACCTTTCCCGTTGCTTTGAACTTGACATCGGCAGCTTCGCCGAGCACAGTTGTCGACATGAACTCGCAGTCAGGATAAAACGCCGCTATAAAACGTTGCGCTATCAGGTGATACAGCAGCCTCTCGTTTCCCTGCAATGCTGCCGGCGACTGGCCGGTTGGTATGATTGCGTGGTGGTCGGTTACTTTCGAGTTGTCGAATATCTTTTTGCTTTTCGGAAGCTTTCCCCCGTTGAGCAGCGGAGCGGTGAGAGGTGCATAAGGTGTCATCTGCCTCAGAATCACCGGAATCTTGGGGTAGATGTCATCGCTGAGATATGTTGTGTCGACTCGGGGATAGGTTGTCACCTTCTTTTCATAAAGACTCTGTATGAGCTTCAGCGATTCGTCGGCAGTCCATCCCCATTTCTTGTTACATTCAACCTGAAGCGATGTCAGGTCAAACAGTCTGGGAGGTGCCTCTTTCCCTTTCTTTTCAGTAACTTCAGTGATCGCGAATGGCACTCCGCTGATGCGAGCTGCGGCCTCAGAGGCCGATTCTTCGCTGTCAAATCGTCCGGCGGTAGCATTGAATGTCGCCCCTTTGTAGAGTGTCTTGAGTTCCCAGAAATCTTCCGGCTTGAAGTTGACTATCTCGTTGTGGCGCTGCACAAGCAAGGCAAGCGTGGGGGTCTGCACTCGTCCTATCGACAACACCTTGCCCGGCTCGGAATATTTCAACGAGTAGAGCCGTGTGGCATTCATCCCCAGCACCCAGTCGCCTATGGCTCGGGATAGACCTGCGTAATAAAGATTGTCGAAATCGGCCGATGGGCGCAGTTGCTGAAACCCCTCGCGGATCGCCTCGTCGGTAAGAGATGATATCCAAAGTCGTTTTACCGGACAGCGTGTGTCGGCTTTCTGCATCACCCAACGCTGTATGAGTTCTCCCTCCTGTCCGGCATCGCCGCAGTTTATAACCTCATCGGCCTCGGCGATAAGGCTTTTTATCACATTGAACTGGCGCTCGTAGCTTTCAACCGGAATCAGCTTTATGCCGAATTTCGCCGGAAGCATCGGAAGCGCACCCAGCGACCAGCGCTTCCAGTATTCGGTATAGTCGGCAGGTTCTTTTAGCGTGCAGAGATGGCCGAACGTCCACGTAACCTTGTAGCCGTTCCCTTCGAAATACCCGTCACGTTTCACGTCGGCGCCTAAAATCGACGCGATGTCACGGGCCACACTCGGTTTCTCTGTCACACATACCTTCATTTCGTTCGCTTTTATTGTCTCGCAGGTGCCTCGATATCACCCTTAACCGTGTGGAAAATCAGTTTCGCGGTTTTAGGAAGAGTGCCTTTGAAGGGGAAGTCGACCTCTACAAGCTGCACCCCCTCGTCTTCAAACTGGAAATAACGTTCGAAATCTATTCCGTCTATATCAGTGGCCTTGACAAGTTTCGGGCCCATAACAAGATCAATGCTGTCTATACGCTCCGAAGTGTGGGGTATCCCTACTATGCAGAGCGAGATTCTGATCCCTTCGTCGGTTTTTATTGTCTTGTCGGGAATGATGTTGATATCGGCGTCAAGCTGATTCACCTGTGCTGTGGCGTTGAAAGCCGGGCCAGTAGCGATAAATGCTGCCGGAAGCAGTAGCATTGCGGCCAGTCTGATTGCGTTGATTGTTCTCATATTGTTTTTCAGTTGTTATGCGTCGTTAGATTTTGAAGAAAACCTGTTCAGAGATCTTTGGCTTCCTGCCAGTAGGCCTCCATTTCAGCCAGGGTCATCTCTTTTAGGTTGCGTCCTTCCTGACGGGCTCGCTCCTCTATGTGGTTGAAGCGCGAGATGAACTTCTTGTTTGTTCTCTCAAGCGCGTTTTCCGGATGAAGCCCATACAGGCGCGCCGCGTTTATCAAAGAAAAGAATACATCGCCCATTTCAGCCTCCATGCGGTGTCTGACATCTTCCGGAGTGTTCTCTTTCCCTTCAAACGAAGCTGCTTCTTTTGAGAACTCACTTATCTCTTCCTTGACTTTTTCCCATACATCAGAGGGCTTTTCCCAGTCAAAGCCGGCGTTAGCAGCCTTTTCCTGAATGCGGTAAGCTTTTATAAGAGCCGGTAAAGCGCGGGGCACACCTGCCAGAATGCTGCGGTTACCGTCTTTCTCCTTCAGTTTCAGCTGTTCCCAGTTCAACTCCACTTCATGTGGTGTCTCAGCCTCCACATTGCCATACACATGCGGATGACGGTAGATAAGTTTGGCGCACAGGGCATCGCAAACGCTCACAACATCGAATTCCCCTTTCTCTTCTCCGATTTTAGAGTAGAAGAGCACATGCAGCAACACATCTCCGAGCTCTTTTCTGATCTCCGCGCTGTTCCCGTCGATAAGGGCGTCACAAAGTTCAAACACTTCTTCAACTG
>CAMWTV010000256.1 GCA_947177215.1 uncultured Muribaculaceae bacterium | reverse complement strand
CTTACAAGTTTCAAAAGCAGCCCGGTGGCTGAGATAGCCAACAGTTTTGCCGCCAATAACGGCACCATGCTTGTTTCAGTGTCTCAGGTCAGCGAGGCTTTGTGCATTCTGCTCATACCCTTCTTCCTAAAACGGTTCGGCATAAAGACGGTGATGCTTATGGCAATGTCGGCGTGGGTGCTCCGCTTCGGTCTCTTCGGCATAGGCGCCCCCACCTTCCCAGGTGTCATATTGTTCTTCCTGTCGTGCATTGTCTACGGTGTGGCCTTCGACTTCTTCAACGTTTCCGGCGGCCTTTACGTGGATCAGGAGTGTGACCCATCGACAAAAGCATCCGCTCAAGGATTGTTTATGCTGATGACCAACGGTCTCGGCGCCACCATCGGCACCCTTGGCGCCGGCGCAGTGGTCAACCACTTCTGTTATTGGGAAAACGGTGTGCTTGTGGGCAACTGGGAGGCGGCATGGCTTATTTTCGCCGCATACGCGCTGGTGGTGGCTGTGCTGTTCATGCTTGTGTTCAAATCTCCCGGCAAAGCAATGAAAGCGGCTCCTGCCGACGGATTCAACCAGGATCCCGACGGATTCGTTGACGACAAAGACTAACCCCCTGTTTGTATGATACAGTTTTATGCTCCCGATATCGAGACCACTCTCACGCTCCCCGAGAGCGACTCCCAGCATTGCGTGAAGGTGTTGCGCAAAATGCCGGGCGACATAATCGAGGTGATCGACGGCAAAGGCAACCGTTTCACATGCCGACTGACCGAGGCGCACCAGAAAAGAGCTAAAGTTGAGATTATCGACAAAATGAGCCTGCCCCTTTTCTGGCAGAACAGAATTGCCATCGGTATAGCGCCTACGAAACACCTCGACCGCATGGAATGGCTGACGGAGAAACTGACCGAAATCGGCATAAATTCCATTACTCCGTTGCTCTGCCGCTACTCAGAGCGGAAAGAGATCAAAAGTGAGCGACTTGAGAAAATAGCCATCTCGGCAATGAAACAGAGCCTCAAGGCAGTTTGTCCGCGGGTCGACGATATGACGCCGATAAAGAGTTTCATCGCGTCTGTAAAGGGTTATGACCAGAAATTCATTGCCCACTGCGACGACCGGTTTGAACGCAAGCTGTTATGTCGCGAGTATCAGCCGGGCAAGGATGTGGCCATTCTTATCGGGCCGGAAGGCGATTTTTCGCCTGAAGAGATTGAATATGCGGTGAGCGAAGGTTTTGTGCCTGAATCGCTTGGAGAAGCGCGGCTGCGCACCGAAACAGCGGCACTCGTTGCCTGCGACACATGCCATATTTTAAATGCCGCAGGTAATTTTTGACCTCCGCATGAACCAAAAATGATTAATTTACGTTTATCAGCATGAATTGTAATTCGATATCAGAATATCTTCATTCCTCCCCCTCCAATAATTTCTTCCTGCTTGCAGGGCCTTGTGTAATAGAAGGTGAAGAGATGGCGCTCGACATTGCCGAGCAGGTGCTCTCGCTTACAACCGCTCTCTCCATACCCTATGTCTTCAAAGGAAGCTATCGCAAAGCCAACCGCTCGCGCATAGATTCGTTTACAGGCATAGGCGATAAGAAAGCTCTTGAAATATTGAAAAAAGTGCGCGACACATTCCACATTCCGGTGGTAACCGATATCCACACCGCCGAAGAGGCCGATATGGCAGCCGAATATGTCGACATTCTCCAGATTCCGGCCTTCCTATGCCGTCAGACCGATCTGCTGGTAGCTGCGGCCAAAACCGGGAAAATGGTGAATATCAAAAAGGGGCAGTTCCTCTCGCCCGAAGCCATGAGGCATGCCGTTCAGAAAATCCGCGACACCGGCAACGATGAAGTGGCTATTACCGAACGCGGCACTACTTTCGGCTATCAGGATCTGATTGTCGACTACCGCGGAATTCCGGAAATGCAGAAAAACGGATGCCCTGTGATTCTCGATGTCACCCACTCCCTTCAGCAGCCCAACCAGGCGGCAGGCGTGACAGGCGGACGTCCGGATCTGATCGAGACTGTTGCCCGTGCCGGAATCGCTGTGGGAGCCGACGGAATCTTTATCGAGACCCACCGGAATCCGGCTGTTGCAAAGAGCGACGGTGCTAACATGCTGCCTCTCGACCGCATGGGCGCTTTGCTCTCTCACCTCACACTGTTGCGCACTGCTGTGAACGCCATTGCCCAGACTCCTCCTATTGACTGAAAACAATATCTGCCTGACAAAGACCGCAAGGCCGGCGTCAGAACTAAAACCGGATAAATAGAATCAAAAAAATGCGATTACCCCGTTTCTTCGCCGCTCTCATATGTGCGGCAGTCGCCACAGGCGCATCAATAGCCCAGAGCGGTCTCAACGACCCGATGACAAAAGCAATGATGGATATATATAATCAGGAGATTACTGCAAATCCACAGGCTTACGACATCTATTTCCGACGCGCAAATGAATATTATAAATTTGACCAGTATCTGCGTGCGCTTTCTGACATTGACAACGCTCTGAAATATGCTCCGGCCGAAGACAGCGACATGCGTTTTCAATGCTACTCACTGCGGGGCGACATCTACCAGATGCTCGGTAAGTATGAGGATGCTCTGGCCGACTATACCCAGGCGCTGAACATCGACCCCACATCGTTCATGGCGCTTTATCAGAAAGCCAACACCGAATATGAGCTTGGCCGTTATGCCGAAGCCAAGGTCGACTATAACCGTCTGCGGGCCAACAACGGCCGCAGCGCTGAAGCGTTGACCGGCCTCGCCAGAGTAGCTGTAAAGGAAAACAATCTGGGGCAGGCGGCGGAATATATGGACGATGCCGTGCAGATGATGCCGGCCGACAGCGATGTGTATGTGCGCCGCAGTTCCGTGCGCCGCATGCTCGGCAACAATACCGGTGCGGTCGATGACCTAATTATGGCCATCAGCATCGACAGCAATCCGAAGGCGTTCTCGCAGCTTGTGGAGATAAGCAATATCGATTATCCGGCAGTTGTCACAGCCCTGAGCAACGCGGTGCACCATGCGCCAGATCAAGGGATGTTCTACTATATCCGCGGAGTCATAGCCCAGGCCCACAACCATTTCCCCGCCGCTATCGAGGATTTCCAGAAAATAATCGACGAGAACATGTATAACTATGCCGGCATCTACGGCTCTCTGGCCGAATGCCACTATGCGCTGTGCGATTATGAGCGTGCGCTGGAAAATATCAACCAGGCCATCGGCATGGGGGCTGACAACGGCGATTACCACATCACCCTCTCGAAGATATGCCGT